>CANGFK010000054.1 GCA_947452925.1 Chitinophagaceae bacterium
ACCCTAAGAAGCAAAACAAGCGGACAGGTTATTGTTTATGGATTAGATCTGGATGCTAGCCCCAATGAAATAAAGAAAATAGTAGGTGTTCAGTTGCAAGCAAGTGGCTTCTATCCTGGTTTGAACTTGGTTGAACTCATCAATTTGTTTGCAGGATTATATAATGAAGACTTGGACCCAATGGCATTATTAGAAAAAGTAAACCTAAAGGATAAAGCAAAAGCCAAGTTCAAAGAGTTGAGTGGCGGACAGAAACAACGCTTTTCTATTGCTACCACCTTAATTAATAAACCCAAGATTATCTTTTTAGATGAACCTACAACTGGTCTCGACCCACAGGCAAGAAGGAATCTGTGGGACTTGATACTAGACATCAGAAAGCAAGGCACTACAGTTATCATTACTACCCATTACATGGATGAAGCAGAGATATTGTGTGACAGAGTTGCCATCATAGACAATGGAAAAATAATTGCTATCGATTCTCCTTCCAAACTAATTGATGATTTGGTAGAAACAGGTTTCGAACGCCCAGTTCAGGTGAAGAAAGCAAACTTGGAAGATGTATTTATCAATTTAACGGGGTATAGTATCAGGGAGGACTAAGAGGCCGCTTTTTTTAAGAACTATAATTGGGAGGGGAAAGAACTTTTACAAAACTGTTCTTTCTAAAAACAAATACTAAAAGAAACTACTAAAGTTGAGTTTTTTACTACAGCAGCAACATTACTAGTATTGATGTTAGCTTTATGTTTATTTTTCCTGTCGAAAACTTACTCCAAAAAAATGCTTCCCCTCTTTATAATTATTTATCAAAGATTTTAATTTGTCTATGAATACTTGATCTTTTTTCTGTAACTCCAAGTAATCTTTTGTTATGTAGTTATACTTGCCTTTATCAAGTTGCTCAACCTTCAAATAAGAATGGTCCAAACATCCTGAACAAGATTTGTCAGTTTGGGTTGTAGATAAATATCCTTTAAACAAGTTTTTTATTTCTGTAGCTTTCTTGTTTTCGAACCAATAGCAATTCTGTTCAAATAGCATTCCTCTTTCTTTAAGGATTGTATCACCTTCAGATGATTTAACCAACGGGATTTTACAGATGAGGAATAGTCCATTAAACTCTTTTAACTCTTCAATTTCATAAACGTAGTCTTTATCGAAAGAAACAAAATTTTTCACACGCGCAAAATATCTAGAAGAATCTTGACTTGTTTTAAAATCAGAAATTTTATAGTTTAAATCAAATAATTCTTCATAAGAAAGTCTCCTCTTTAATACTTGAATTGATTTATTTTCTTTTTTGTCAACTTTTTTGCTTTTATCTTGTGAACAAGATGAGAGAATTATCAAAATTGCCAAGCCAATTGTTTTTTCCATAATCTTTGGGGTCTTTAAACTTACTGACAATTATTACGTAAACCAATGTATTTTTAAACCTAAGCCTCATCAATGCCCTTCAAACTCTATCTCCGCATCAGTTTCAATAACGAATGTAAGGGTTTGAATTTATAAACAGTAAAACCACCATATTAAATAGATTCGTAAAACCTACCCAATTTAGAAACTATTACATTAATCGTTGATCATTAACCATTAATTCACTTTCTTCCAAGAGATGCAATTTCTCGCACAAGAGCACGCTTTTTTCCTAAAAACAGAAGTCTTACGAGGTGCTCGTCCCATCTTACGAGGTGCTCGTTCTATCTTACGAGGTGCTCGTTCTATCTTACGAGGTGCTCGTTCTATCTTACGAGGTACTCGTTCTATCTTACGAGGTGCTCGTTCTATCTTACGAGGTACTCGTTCTATCTTACGAGGTACTCGTTCTATCTTACGAGGTACTCGTTCTATCTTACGAGGTACTCGTAACGTCTTACGAGCGAGCCAAAAAGTGTCAACCAGACCTAAGAAGCCCTTTGGAGGGATGAAAAACGGAAATTGTTGTTGTAAATAAGAAGCAGGAAGCAAAGGGTCTCACAAGAGATGCAATTTCTCGCACAAGAGCACGATTTTAGGCGCAAACAAGAATAATAAGCCTCTTTCTTTTATATTTGAATAGTTTAGTAACGCTAAAAAATAGAATTATGACTGATCCTCGTTATCCCATTGGCAGGTATGAGCCAAAAGAATTTAGTGCCGAACTGAAAGAAGAATGGCTTAATATAATAGCTAACCTGCCAGAATCATTGAATAAAGCAGTGGCTGGTTTGTCGGAAGAACAACTGCAAACACCGTACAGAGAGGGCGGTTGGACGGTGCGTCAACTGCTGCATCATGTAGCTGATAGTCATACAAATGCCTATATAAGGTTCAAATTGGGCTTGACGGAAATTAATCCGACCATCAAGCCTTATGAAGAAAAAGAATGGGCCTTGCTGCCAGATGTTGAAGCAGTACCCATTTCTGTCTCATTGACTTTATTAGAAGCCATACACACCCGTTGGTATGCCACTATTAAGGACATAACTGAAGAACAATTGCAACGAACCGTCGTGCATCCCGAACATGGCAGACAAATGACCCTGTGGTTTTTATTGGGTATGTATTCTTGGCACAGTAAGCATCACGTGGCACACATCACTACATTAAGAGAAAAAAATAACTGGTAAATATGCACGAACACAGAGACTTGACTTGGAAGAAATTATCTTCCGAATACCTATTGAAAGACACTTGGGCAACCATCCGTATTGATGTTTGCGAAAAACCTGATGGCGTAATTGTAGAACCCTATTATGTATATGAATTCCCAGACTGGGTAACTGCATTGGCATTCACCAAAGATGGTAAGATAATATTGGAAAGGCAATACAGGCATGCTTTGAATGAAACTATCTACGAAATACCTGGCGGCTGTGTCGATAAAAGCGATAAAGACTACGAAACTGCTATTGCCAGAGAACTGCTGGAAGAAACAGGCTATAAATTCGATCGATTCGAATACCTGGGCAGAACCTCATCCAATCCTTCTACCAATACCAATATGATGCACATGTTCATTGCCTACGAAGGAGAATTGGTGCAAGACCAGGAACTAGATCATGGTGAAGATCTGGAAGTGTTGTTTGTAACGATGGAAGAATTATTGCAACTGCTGGAAAGCGGAGCATTTGTGCAATCTATGCACACCACTTGCATTTATGCAGCGCTGAAAAAAATGGGAATGTTGAAACTATTGCTGTAAACCAACTGAATAATTACTCATTCAATAGTCAAAAGTTAAATCAAAGAAGTGTAAATCACCTCATTTCTTTGATTTAACAAATATTTTTCAGCCCTCATATCAAGTAAACGCGTTACATTTATTCTTGCAATTAATACCGATTGCATTAACACATTGACCACCAACATGACTACCCGTCCCCCAATGCCGCAAGCCAAAACAACCTGGCTATTCTCCGCTACCTGTCTTTTTCTTCTTATCGTGTCTGCTGGATGCCATAAGAAACACAAACTAATTGAAATAGATCCTGCATTCAGTAAGTACATAGAAGCGTACACTTCGGGTACTATCTCCAAAAAGAGTGCTGTACGTATTCAGTTGGCAGGTGATGCCAAGACAACTCATACCCTCAATGAGCCCATAGATAAGGAACTATTTGCTTTTAATCCTAAAGTAGAAGGAAAGGCATATTGGATTGATGCCCGCACCATAGAGTTCAGGCCTACAAAGGAGATGCAGACTGATATGCTGTATGATGTATCCTTTAAACTAGATGAAGTATTGAATGTGCCAAGCAATTACAGTAAGTTTAAGTTTAATATAGAGACCATTAAGCCTTCTTTTGAGGTAACAGATAATGGATTGAGAGCTATTGGTAAAACTTCCATGACTCTTTCCGGACAAATATTGACAGCTGATGTACAGGAAAGTGCAGAAGTAGAAAAGCTATTGACAGCATCGATGGGTGGTCAGAAATTAACCATTAGTTGGCAGCACAACGAGGCAAACAAAACGCATGGGTTTGTTATTAATAATATCACTCGCTCTCAAGCAACCCAAAGTCTTTCGTTACAATGGGATGGTGCGCCAATGAACATCAATATAAAAGATGCTAAAGAGATTGCGGTACCTGCCATTGGCGACTTTAAGGTGATGGATGTAAAAGTGGTGCAGGATGATGAACAATATGCGTTGGTTCAGTTCAGCGATCCTATTTCTATTGGTCAATCGTTGGATGGACTGATTGTAATAAGCGGACAAGAAGCATTGAGTTATACCATTTTGGGTAGTGAAGTGAAGGTGTATGCTGCTAATAAGCTGGATGGAAACTTTACGGCAACAGTTAATGAAGGCATCCAAAACGAATGGGGCGAGAAGCTGAGCAAAGGTTATACAAGCAATATCTTCTTTGAGAATAGACTACCTTCTGTTACCATCGCTGGCAAAGGTGTAATACTACCCAATAGTGGTGGTAAGATAGTATTGCCATTTGATGCCGTAAACCTTAAAGCGGTGGATGTATCTATCATAAAGGTTTATGAAAACAATATCCCACAGTTTCTTCAAAGCAACAATATAAATGGCGGTGAAGACCTTCGTAAAGTAGCTAAGCCATTGGTACAAGCAACGCTAAAACTAGATGATGACAAGAGTCTTAACCTGAGTAGAAAGAACCGTTTCTCGTTGAGTCTCGATAAATATATACGTACCGAACCGGGTGCTATCTATCGGGTTGCATTAACTTTCAGGCCTGAATATTCTTTATATACCTGCAATAAAGTGAATGTTCTGAAGGATGAACCGATAAATGAAGATTACTATAACAATGACAATGACCAAGTGGATGACGACCAGGAGTTCTGGAGGCGTTATAATGATAGTTATCCTTATGGTTACAACTGGGAGCAACGGGATAACCCTTGCAATAAGGCGTATTATAATAGTGAGCGATTTGCTAGCAGAAACATTCTTTCTACCAATATTGGGTTGACTGCCAAGCGTGGTAGCGATGGTAAACTGTTTGTTGCGGTAAATAATATCATTACTACCGAACCGATGAAAGATGTGGAGTTGCAGGTGATGGATTACCAAGAGCAAGTTATTGGTAAGGGAACTAGTGGTGATGATGGCATAGCCCTGATGGATATAAAACGTAAGCCTTATCTATTGGTAGCCAAGAAAGGAAGTGAGAAGAGTTATTTGAAACTGGATGATGGAAGTTCGTTATCACTTTCCAAGTTTGATGTGTCTGGTGCGGAAGTGAAGGATGGTATCAAGGCATTTGTGTTTGGTGAGAGAGGTGTTTGGCGTCCGGGAGATACCTTATTTCTGGGTTGCATTGTGGAGGATAAGAACAATAAACTACCTGCCGGGCATCCGATAGAAATGCAGTTAATCTCTCCCCTCAATCAATTATATAAACGTATTATCCAGCCCAATGCAGCAGATGGATTTAACCTGTTTAAAACCGTCACAGATGCAGAAGCACCTACTGGAAACTGGATATGCAGGGTGAAGATTGGGGCAGCCACTTTTGATAAGAAGATAAAGATTGAGACCGTAATGCCTAACCGCCTAAAGATAGCCTTGAACTTTGCGGGACTAAAAGCATTGGGCAAGAATACAACTACCCAAGGAGAGCTATCTGCTTGCTGGTTATTTGGCGCAAAGGCGCAGAACCTAAAGGCCAAGGTAGATGCGCAATTGTATAAGGTGAAGACCAAGTTTGAGGGCTTTGGTTCTTATCAATTCGACAATCCTACTTCTGCTTTTACGGCACAGAGTAAAACAATATTTGATGGTAAACTAAGTGGCGAGGGCTCCGCTACCATCAATCCTTCCTTCGATGCAGGTACGGATGCACCGGGTATGTTATTGGCTAATCTGGTGGTAAAAGTGTTTGAAGCTGGCGGCAATTTCAGCATAGACAATATCTCCATGCCCTATCATCCCTATACTTCCTATGCGGGTGTTCACGTGCCGGAAGCCAAGGATAATTGGGGCTATCTGCAAAGTGGACAGAATCATAAATTCGATTTAGTGGATGTAAATACAGAGGGGCAATTGCTAAATGGAAGCAATCATCTGGAGGTTACATTATATAAGATACAGTGGCGTTGGTGGTGGGATAATAGTGGGGATGGATTGAGCAACTTTACACAGGATAATTATAATAAACTCATATCGAAAGCAACTATCGAAACGAGTAATGGAAAGGGTGCTTTTACTGCCAACTTCAAAACAAGCGATTGGGGACGGTATCTGATATTAGTAAAAGATACCAGAAGCGGACATACTACCGGGCAAACCTTTTATGTGGATGATGATAACTGGCGTAGCCGTGGCAATAATGACGATGCTTCTGCCGCAACAATGTTGTCTTTTACAACAGATAAAACAAAGTATAAAGTAGGAGAGAAGGCTACCCTTACCATCCCTACAGGTATGAATGGGAAGGCATTAATCAGCATAGAAAATGGCAGTAAGGTATTAAAGACATTCTGGGCTAATACTACCG
This sequence comes from Chitinophagaceae bacterium, assembly GCA_947452925.1. Lineage (GTDB taxonomy): Bacteria > Bacteroidota > Bacteroidia > Chitinophagales > Chitinophagaceae > Parasediminibacterium. The sequence continues at coordinate 6,468 of CANGFK010000054.1, forward strand.
AAGGTCAGACCAAATTCACGTTCGATATAGAGAAAGAGATGACGCCGAATGTGTATGTAAACGTGAGTACTATTCAACCACATGCGCAGACCATCAACGATTTGCCCATCAGGATGTATGGAGTTTTGTCCTTATTGGTAGAAGATAAGAATACGATACTCAAACCCGTTATCAGGATGGCAGATGTGATAAAACCAGAGCAAACTACTTCGGTTACGGTGAGTGAAAGCAGTGGTAAGCCGATGAGTTATGTAGTAGCAATAGTAGATGAAGGATTGTTGGATTTAACGCACTTTAAAACCCCCGACCCGCACGATTACTTCTATGCCAAAGAGGCGTTAATGGTGAAGAGTTGGGATGTGTACGACTATGTAATTGGTGCGTACAGTGGCGAACTAGAAAGGATACTAACAATAGGTGGTGATGCCGAAGCAGAGGCAGCCAAAGCAAGAAAAGCCAATCGGTTTAAGCCTGTGGTACGCTTTATGGGGCCGTTTAAAACAAGCGGTGGTAGTCAGACACATACATTTAGTCTGCCTCCATATATGGGTAGCGTGCGGGTGATGGTGATAGCAGGTGGCAACGGGGCATACGGTATGGCAGAAAAAGCCGTAAAGGTGAAGAAGCCATTGATGATGTTGGCTACCATGCCGAGGGTATTGGGCTTGTCGGAATCATTCAAGATTCCTGTTACCATATTTGCTACCGAAAGTAAGATTAAGACGGTGACCCTTAGTCTGCAAACAAATCCCTTTATCTCTGCGGCTTCTTCTCAAACTATTACATTCAATAAACCCGATGAACAGACTGTTTACTTTAATGCCACTGTTAAGAACAATACAGGCATTGGAAAAGTGAAAATTGTTGCCACAAGTGGCGATGAAAAGGCAGTCTATGAAACTGAGATAGATATACGCAATCCCAATCCGGTTATTACTCGAATAAGTGAGGCCACCTTACAGCCCGGTCAACAATATAATACATCTGTTGCGATGATTGGTGAGGATAAAAGCAGTAAGGCTACCCTAGAAATATCGTCTATCCCTGCCATCAATCTGGACAAGCGATTGGATTATCTGATTAGTTATCCTTATGGCTGCATCGAGCAAACTACTTCTGCCGTGTTCCCTCAATTAACATTAAATAACCTGATGGATTTGAGCGATGAGCGTAAACGTCAGATAGATATGAATGTGAAGGCAGCCATCATCAAGATTCAAAACTTCCAGCAAACAGATGGTGGCTTTAGCTATTGGCCGGGCTTTGAATCGACCGGAAGCGATGAATGGGGATCTAACTATGCGGGTCATTTCTTGATAGAAGCGTCTGCCAAAGGCTATATTGTACCCACCTATCTGTTGCAACAATGGAAGGGCTATGAACGCGAGAAAGCAGCTGAATGGAATATGACCACACCACCTTATTACGGTTCCGACCTGATGCAGGCATACCGGTTATACCTGTTGGCATTGACTAAATCGGCCGACCTTGGCGCGATGAACCGATTGAAGGAATATAAGTTTCTAACGATAGAAGGTAAGTGGCGTTTGGCTGCTGCTTATTACTTGATAGGTCAGAATCAGGTGGCAATGAACCTTATCAGCGGCTTGCCCAAAACCTTTAGCAGGCATCCCTATCCGGGCTTTACGTTTGGCAGTGACCTACGCGATGAAGCGATGGTATTGGAAACCCTGACTGTAATGGGCAGACAAGGTGAGGCAACAGAATTGGTAAAGACTGTTGCCAACAACTTAGCACAAGAACAATGGTATAGCACCCAAACAACGGCTTATGCCTTACTGGCAATTGCCAAGTATTGTGGCAGCAATAAGGGTGATAAGAAGTTGATAGTAAATGGAACCGTTTCGGGTAAGTCGTTTAGTCTCAATAGCAATAGTTCCATCTCTCAAACGGCCATCGTTTGGCAGGGCGGCAAAGGCAATGTTCAATTGAGTAATAAGGGCAATAATGTATTGTATGTGCGGGTAATTAATAAGGGGCGCCCCGTTAGCACTTCTCCTACCCCGATAGTGAATAACCCCAATATATTGCAGGTATCTGCTAGCTACACTTCTACCAGTGGACAAGCCATTGACATTGCTAAACTGAAACAAGGCACTGACTTCGTGGCTAAGGTGACCATTAAAAACCCTGGCACGAGAGGATTGTATAGTAAGATGGCATTGACGCAGGTGTTTCCGAGTGGATGGGAAATATTGAACACACGATTGTTTAATAGTGAGGGGCAGTTTAAATCGTCGCCAAGTGATTATATGGACATAAAAGATGATCGGGTAAACCAATACTTCGACATCAAGCAAGGCGAAACACTTACCTATTATGTACAGTTGAATGCTGCCTATCTGGGCAAGTACTTCTGGCCGGGCGTGTATTGCGAAGCTATGTATGATAATACCATCAGTGGTGGCGTGGGCGGTAAATGGGTGGAAGTGGTGGAATAAGTTCTTTAAGGTCAACAACCCATTGAGGGTTGTTGACTGTATTTAATAACTACTATTATTATGAGATATTGTTTACTGGCTATCATATCGGTTACCTTATTTTCTTGTGCAGTAAATATGGACAGGAAATGGGCAAATGTTACAATTGACACAAGCCTAAATCGCATTTAGAAATTGTATGGCAACGAGAAAGAAGATACAGATATAGTAAAATAACACACCTTTTAGGTAATTTATGCCACTTATTTCTTCAACAAACACACCTGTTAGACAATTTAGGTCACTTATTTCGAGAAATAACACACCTGTTAGAGAATTTATGCCACTTATTTCTTGAACAAACACACCTGTTATATAATTTAGGTCACTTATTTTTTTTATAACACATCTGTTAGAGAATTTAGGTCATTTATTTCTTGAACGAACATACCTGTTAGATAATTTATGCCACTTATTTTTTTTATAACACACCTGTTAGAGAATTTAGGTCATTTATTTTTTAAATAACACACCTATTATTTTCATTTTGTGATTTTGGAGGGAAAAAAGGGGCGTTTGAGCGTATATATTAGAGGTGTGAAAGATGATTTGGACGGGAGATTACTAAGGTAGGGTTCTCTCAAAGCGAACCCTTCATTGTCGATCGCCGTTGTTTGGTCTTCTTGACCAACAACTATAAAAGGCAGAATCACTATATTTGAAATAAGTAAACGCCCTATTCATTGATGCTGGTAGCGAAACCACACGTCGAAGACGATGCGGTAGCCCTAGTAGATGTTAGCGAGTATGGTGGGGTGGGGAGCAAGTTTTTAATACTCGCCGTTGTAGTGTCTTTTGAGTTATTGTTGATTGATTATAAAATAGAAGTAATATTTGTGGGACGGAAAGGAATTTAAGCACTCAATTAAGTATTGGAATATGAATAAAGAAGAATTATTAGAAGCGTATTTACAAACAGAATATATAATAACAGCGTTAGAGATAACCATAAGAATTGGTGAAACTAATAGTCGATTAGATGCTCTACTAGAGAAGGAACATTCAACTTATTGGGCATTTGTTACAGCAGAAAATCCAAAGTCTATGTCTTTATCAGATGCAGAAAATTTGCAAAGAACCAATGAGTTTAAGGAACTGTTAGATAAGCTAGGGAAAACTTATTTTGAAGGGTATGGGCAAGGCGCTTCTGATTGGAAACCAGAGCAATCGTTTTTAATACTAAACACAACAAAACAAGAAGCAATAGAACAGTTTGGTATTCCTTATCAACAAAATGCTATAGTTATAGGAATGAAAGCTAAAGAAGCGGAGTTGTGTATTTTGGAGGAGGTTTTTTACGAAAGTTGAGGTCTGTGTATAACCTATAATACCCAACCATACTAATTTAAAGTTTTGGGTTGCCTTAATTTATACCAACAATTAAAGCGGAATAGTTAATTAATGCTAATAATGTCCGAAAGATTTAATCGAAATGTTAGCTAGATTGAGTAATTAGAATTGCTAATCTTACTATATTTGTTGATAAACGTTTTAGCGTAAAGAAACAACTGGCTGACCCCAGAAACAGTAAATGGTTTCAAAAAATGAGTCTAACATATTTAAAAGACTTCTTTGAGTAAAAGTTATACAACACATTAAATGAATTTATGTCAACAACAACAGCAACAATCTTAATTGGACACGCTCATCAAAATCAGAGTGGTATTATACCTTCTCACTTAATTCGATTTACTGAAAATGATAGGCCTGCTCTTATTCTTCATTCATTAGAAAGTACTGAAGAAAATAAAGTGATTATACCAACTGTCGAAAATACTATTGATGATATTTATTTAATGATAGCAGTATTTATTCTTAATAAACTAGATCAAGCAAATGTTTTACACTCAAAAGAAAGAAAAAGTATTTATGATATTTTCAATGAAAAAGAGAGAAGGGAACTTTATAAAAAAACAAAATTAATTATTGAGGGTACTAATTTAAAGGTTGTTTTCAATTTATTGGAGAATAGTCATTTATTTTATCAAATGAATTTAATTAAACAATATACTAATGATTATGAAGTAACTACACCATTTGTGAAAAGTGAATACAATGTATGGGCTGGAAAAGTAGAATTTAAAGAATTTGAGAAATGATTTACACAAACGATTTTAAGGCATTATCCGATATTGTTAATTATCTAAATAAAGCTGAACATGATAGGAAATATTTTGTTGAAAAATGCGATATAATGTTTTCTTCATTAGAAACTATCATTGGCTTATACATCGATTATTCGATAAAAGAAAATAAACTGAGTGATTTTGCAAGAAGACAACTAGAATCAAACAGACTGTCGATTAATAATAAATTTTCTGAAACAGTTAATGCAATTCTTAAATATTCAGAAAAAAATAACCTTATTAATAGTAAAGCTTTTAAAGAGATTATTTATTATAATCCATTAATTATGAGTGATGCAGTATTAGAGCATAAACGCTATAACCCATACAATATTTCTCAAGAGTTGCGTGAGAGTGCGTCGAAGACACATAAAAAATTAATTGATGATTATAATTCTCCTCGACGTAAAGATGAAATAATTATTACTTCCTTGTGTAAGTTGCTATATGAAGTAAGAAGTAATATTAAACACTGTGGCAAAACCCCACACGGTCCAGACTTAGATAAAAACAATCGAGACGAAGAAATTTGTAAGTTAATTCACCCTGTTTTATCTGAAATAATCGAAACTTTACTTAGTAACCCTAATGATAAATTGCTTTTGTATGGCACTTTGAGATCTGGAAAATCAAACGCAACAATACTTGATAGTTATAGAAATAACTCAAAAAATGTTTCAATTTGGGGATTTATTGAAATAGAAAACGAGTTGCCCTACTATACTTTTTCAATATCAAGCAGTCAAAATGAGATTCAAGCTGAATTGATTTGCAGTAAAGAACTACATAATAAATTTGATAAAATAGATGAATTTGAAGGTTCGAATTATAGAAGAATTAAAGTGCCATTTAAGAATGGAAATGAAGTAGAAATTGGTAATGTATATGAAAAAAACTTTAAGAGGTTGTCGGGTTCTCCCAGCTAGACCTCGTCAATTTCAGCTCGTCTTCATCAATCGCTACAATATACAAAGGCTAGTGTCGGTGTTACTCAGCTAGTCAGCGTTAATCGTTAAACTCTAATAGGATTATACACAGCTTCTGATGAATGCTTTTTCTATGGGAATTTAAACAACTATGTATATTATGAATCTGAAAAAGTGTTCGAAAAGTTATCCTAACTTTTGATTTTGATAATTTAAAAACATAATTTTGAAAAATAATAATATAATTGTCATGAGAAAATATTTTGACTTA
>CANGFK010000055.1 GCA_947452925.1 Chitinophagaceae bacterium
AATTACATAATAAATTCTTGTAGAATAATTTCAAAAAGAGCGATTGAAGCTCTATTTAAAACTTCAATCAAGAACAATATTTTCTCTCTACCAAATCAATCAGAATTAAAATTACAAAACGTTGTAGATGATGGCAACTGGTACACTTTAAGTTTTAAAATCGGGTGGAAATTTAGAAGATATGAATTTAATAATCCAGATAATTATGCAAGAAATTATGGGAACGTACAAGAATTAAAAAATTATTCAAACATTGCGAAGGCATTTTATGATTTATTTGATAAAAAATAGCTTCTAATCTTAGATAAACCAGTCAACCCTTAATTAGCCTCCCATTTATCTTTCCCATTCCCCTCAATAAAATACATTTGCCCACATGACTTCTAAACTTCCCAATGTAGGCACCACCATTTTTACAGTCATGAGCGCACTCGCAGCCAAGCATCAGGCCATAAACCTAGGACAAGGCTTTCCCGATTACCCCATGAGTGACGCTTTGACGCAACTAGTGGCAAAAGCCATGCAGGATGGTCACAATCAGTATATGCCCATGTCGGGATACGGCCCGTTGTTGGAAGCAATTGCCGCCAAAGTGCAGCTATTGTATGGCACACAGCTACAAGCGCAGTCCGAAATAACCATTACGCCCGGTGGCACGTACGCCATCTACTCCGCCATCACCGCAATGATTCATAAAGGTGATGAAGTGATTGTTTTTGAGCCCGCTTACGATAGTTATATCCCCAATATTGAAGTAAATGGAGGCATTGCCGTTCGGATTCCGTTGCAACACCCCTCCTACTCCATCAATTGGGAGGCAGTGCGGGCAGCAATTACGCCCCGCACGAAAATGATCATCATCAATTCGCCCCATAACCCAACAGGCGCAGTACTTTCAGCCCACGACATCGAACAACTAAGGCAAGTGGTGGAGAATACTTCCATCACCATCATCAGCGATGAAGTATATGAACACCTTATTTACGATAACCTGCCCCATCTGAGCCTTTTGCGCTATCCCGACCTTCGGGAAAGGGCGTTTATCTGCTTCTCTTTTGGCAAAGTATACAACTGTACGGGTTGGAAAATGGGCTATTGTATTGCACCAGAAGCATTGACGAAAGAATTTAGAAAGGTGCATCAATTTAACTGCTTCAGCGTGAACAGCCCGATGCAAGTGGCACTAGCAACACACCTTTCACAGCAGGAAGACTACCTGCAACTGTCGGGAATACTCCAACAAAAGCGAGATTACTTTAGGGGATTGATGCAAGCAACGCCATTTGAAGTGATTCCATCGCATGGCAGCTATTTTGAACTGTATAGCTATGCCAGTTTTAGTCAGGAAAGCGAACAAACACTGGCAGAACGGCTGGTAACAGATTGCGGTGTGGCAACCATACCAGCATCGGCATTCTACAAAGACGGCACCGACCACAAAGTAGTACGCTTTTGCTTCGCTAAGAAAGAAAGCACGCTAGAAGAAGCAGTGTACAGATTGAAAAAAGGCTTGGGTTAAAGCGATAAGGCATTTAACCGCAAAGAACGCAAAGGTTTTTCGCAGAGAAAGAGAAGAAAGAAAGGGTGACGAAAGAATTATTAAACGAAAGTTTACTAATAACAAGAAGAAAAGCACTTAACCGCAAAGGACGCAAGGGTTTTTCGCAGAGAAGGCGCAAAGAACGGATTATTCCCTTCTTTTTGTGCTGCTTTGAGCCCTAGCGTCTTAGTGGCAAACAAACTATTCCTCCAATGCGCCTTCCCATTTGCTTACAACACTTGTAGCCAATGCATTACCCAACACGTTGGTGCCGGTACGCATCATATCGCAGAAGTGATCGATAGGAAGAATGAGCGCAACGCCCTCAGGTGGTATCTTAAACATAGCACAAGTGGCCAAAACGATAATCAATGAAGCCCTTGGTACGCCTGCAATGCCTTTACTAGTCAACATAAGCACCAATAACATCGTCATTTGAGTACCTACATCCAAGTGAATGCCATAAGCCTGCGCAATAGCGAGACTAGCAAAAGTCATGTACATCATACTACCGTCCAAATTGAAAGAATACCCCAAAGGCAGGATAAAAGAAACGATGTCGCCTCTGCAACCAAAACGTTCCAGTTCTTCGGTAAGCTTAGGGAAGACGGCTTCGCTACTAGTGGTACTGAAAGCAATTAACAATGGATTGCCAATGTGCTTCAACAAGGAAAATAATCTTTTTCCTAAGATTAAATAACCCACCAATAGTAATACAAACCACAAACAAAGGATGCCAATAACGAAATAGGAGAAGTAAATGAAATAGAATTTGAAGATACCCATCCCCTTTTGGGCAACTACCGCCGCCAAAGTACCGAAAACGCCATAAGGAGCGAAGTTCATGATGTAGTTTACGACCTTTAGAATGATATGTGCGAAGACATCAAGCGTTTTAACAACGGGTTTGGCATAATCGCCCATAGAAGCAGCGGCAACACCGAAGAAAATGGAGAAAACCACAATCTGTAATATCTCATTTTCAGCCATTGCACCAATGGCACTTGAAGGAACAACGTGTTCTATGAAGTTAGAGAAAGAGAAAGCGGAGGTTTTGCCCATCAACTCTTTCACGCCATTTGTATCTGCCTGAGAAAGATCTATATAAGTACCCGGATGAAGAATATTTACCAATACCATCCCTATCAACAGGCTGGTAAGGGAAGCCGTGATGAACCATAACATCGCTTTTCCACCAACTCGGCCCACCGCTTTTAGGTTTCCAAGCTTAGCAATACCAACAACAAGCGTTGTGAAGACGAGTGGAGCAATAATGGTCTTTACCAGACGAATAAAAATGGTTCCTAGTAGTTTTATATTACTTGCGAAGCCTGATATGAAATCTGCAGGAGCAAATTGGTGCACTGCATAGCCTGTACCGATGCCAAGCACCATTGCGATAAGGATGTTCCGGGTGAGTTTGTTCGACTTCATTGACAAAAATTAAATTTCTTAGATATTATTTTGAAATATATACCAATATTACTGCAAATTTCAAATGAAATGTAATAGTAATAAGATAAATGTTTATTTTGCTTGCCTATTATTTTAATTCAAACAGTAACTTAACTATCTAATTATGAGTTTATTCGTGAAGAAGCCACTGGCTGGGCTGCTTGCAGAAGCAGAAAACACCAATGAAGGGTTGAAAAAGACATTGGGCAAGGGCTCATTGATTGCATTGGGCATTGGTGCGATTATCGGTGCAGGGTTATTTTCTATTACAGGGGGAGCAGCGGCCAATCAGGCAGGCCCCGCCATCACTATTTCATTTGTTATTGCAGCATTTGGCTGTGGCTTCGCAGGATTGTGCTATGCAGAGTTTGCAAGTATGATTCCCGTAGCAGGAAGTGCTTATACCTATAGCTATGCGACTATGGGAGAGTTCATTGCTTGGATAATCGGCTGGGATCTGGTATTAGAATACGCAGTTGGCGCTGCAACAGTAAGCATAAGCTGGAGCAGATACTTAGTTAAATTCCTGCATGGCTTTGATATCACCCTACCTGCATGGATGGTAACAGGCCCTTGGGATGGAGGAGTCGTTAATTTGCCAGCAGTATTCATTGTTATCTTAATGAGTTTATTACTTATCAAAGGAACTAAAGAAAGCGCTTCGGTAAATGCAGTAATAGTATGTTTGAAAGTAACGGTTGTATTGATATTTATCTTCCTAGGATGGAAATATATCAACACATCAAACTATACACCTTACATACCTGATAATACAGGAACCTTTGGGGAATTTGGCTTTAGTGGAATTGTAAGGGCAGCAGCCATCGTGTTCTTTGCCTACATTGGTTTTGATGCCGTAAGTACGGCTGCACAAGAAGCTAAGAATCCTAAGAAAGATATGCCATGGGGTATATTAGGTTCATTGGCGATATGTACCGTTTTGTATATCTTGTTTGCACACGTAATGACTGGCGTAACCAGTTACACTGCTTTTAAAGGACAAGATGGAATTGCACCAGTAGCTGTAGCCATTGAACATATGGGAAAACAAAATGGGGCAGGCGTATGGATACCAGATTATCCATGGTTAAACCGTGCTATCATTGTTGCCATTCTTGGTGGATACTCCTCTGTTATTATGGTGATGTTGATGGGACAAAGTCGTGTATTTTTCAGTATGAGCAAGGATGGGCTAATTCCTAAAGTATTCTCTGTTGTCCATCCTAAGTTCAGAACACCTGCTAAAAACAATTTATTATTCATGCTTTTTGTGAGTGTCTTCGCAGCATTTGTACCTGCAAGAGTGGTTGGAGAGATGACAAGTATTGGTACTTTATTCGCGTTTATATTAGTGTGTATAGGCGTGATCGTAATGCGCAGAAAAATGCCAGATGCTCCTCGTGCCTTCGTTACACCATTAGTACCATTGGTTCCTATCTTAGGCGTTATCACTTGTCTGTTCATGATGGTATTCCTTCCACCAGACACTTGGATTCGTTTAGTAGTATGGATGTTGATTGGCTTGGATGTTTATGCTTATTATGGTATAAAAAACAGTGTTCTGGGCGAAGGAAAAATACATAGAAAAGGAGTAGCAACAATGAATGTATCCGGACTTGCATTGGCAGTATTACTTGCAATAGTTGGTCTGTGGGAACAGGCAACAGTTGGATGGAGTGGAGATAAGACGTTGTTGATAATCGCTTTTGTATTTTCTGCATTGCATATCGGCATCTTTAGTGCCAAGCTTGGAAAGAAAACAGTATAACCTGAATTGAATAACACAGAAGGCTGCTCCGTTGGAGCAGCCTTCTGTGTTTAATAAACTTATATAGACGAATATCATCACCTCAATACTTGTTTAATGTAACAAGAACCTTATTTTTGCGCCCTAATTAGCCATAAAGAACAGCTTTACTCTCTTGTTGAATCTTTGTAGCAATAAACATAATTATAATGGGAAGAATATTTGAAGTACGGAAGGCCACAATGTTTGTCAGATGGGATAAAATGGCCAAGAATTTCACCCGAATAGGGAAAGAAATAGTAATAGCAGTAAAAGCGAGTGGACCAGACCCTGCCACTAATCCTGCATTGAGACGTTGCTATCAAAATGCAAGAAGTGTGGGCATGCCAAAAGATCGTGTAGAAGCCGCAATCAAAAGAGCGTTGGGCAAAGACACCGCCAACTACGAAGAAATTTTATATGAAGGATATGCGCCTCATGGAGTTGCACTTTTGGTAGAAACCGCTACAGACAATCACGTACGCACGGTTGCAAACGTAAAAAGCCACTTCAATAAAGGTCATGGTGCATTGGGAAACAGTGGTAGTGTGAGCTTTCAGTTTAAGAAAGTGGGTAGTTTTAAATTGAAGCCCGAAGGATTGTCTTTAGATGATCTTGAACTAGAATTGATAGACCACGGACTAGATGAAATAGGAGAAAGCGTAGGAGAAAATGGAGAGGAAATCTTGGTTTTGCGTTGTGCCTTTGCCGATTTTGGAAGTCTACAAAAGGCTTTGGAAGATAAAAACATCACTCCTATCAGTGCTGAACTAGAATGGATACCTACTACCACAGTTCCTGTAACAGATGAGCAAGCAGAAGATGTAAGTAAGCTGATTGACAAATTGGAACAAGACGAAGATGTAAATAAGGTATTTCATAATATGGGATAAGCAACTAAATATGAAGTATGAAATATGAAATGTTAGACGCAATTATAAGCCCTTCTCACAATACATATTTCATATTTCATACTTCATATTTTAAGCCTCTTGATTTATGACCATTATTCTATTCGACGGGGTTTGTAATCTCTGCAACAGCAGCGTACAGTTTGTAATTAAACATGATAGGAAGGCTGTTTTTAAGTTTGCTTCGTTACAAAGTGAAGTTGGACAAAAACTTTTACCCAAATACGGACTTGCCACTAATGAGTTTAATTCCTTCGTACTAATTGAAGACAATAAAGTCTATCTGAAATCAACTGCTGCACTTAGAGTCGCCCGAAAGCTTGATTCGATACTGCCACTACTTTACCTCGGCATCATTATCCCTCCTTTTATAAGAGATGCTTTCTACAATTACATTTCCCAACACAGATATAAATGGTTTGGCAAACGTGCTGAATGCTGGATACCAACACCAGAGTTGAGTGAGCGGTTTTTATAAGTAATACTTATTACTTAGGTCATACGCCTATTCTATCTTTCTAAAAGTAATATTAATCCTACTTCCCATAGGCTTTACACTTTTCGGAACCTGGTGTTTCCAATGGTGTTGTGTAGCTCCTTTCATAACTAATAGACTGTTATTGGTTAATAGAAAACTGTGGAGAGTATCAGGTATCTTTTTGTGCTTGAATTGAAAATTACGTGCTTGCCCAAATGACACAGAGGCAATAGTCGGATTAATACCTAATTCTTGTTCATCATCACTATGCCATCCCATACTATCTCTCCCATCACGATATAAATTTAGTAGCGCTGAGTTAAATTGTTCTCCTGTAATATGCTCCACGGCTTCTTTAATCTCCAATAACAAGTCAGAAAAGGGATTGGTTCATTCACAAGTCCTGAATATTTATAGGTCTTACCCTCTTCCCCATACCAAGCTGTCAAGCGCGGAAAATCCACTTCTTTACCATAAATTTTCATTCCTTCTTGCTTCCATTCTATATTCTTTTCCAATTTATTCAGGTACTCAAGTTCTCTTTTTTCAGTCATTAAGTTATCATGTAGATATACTTCTCCATCGAATGGCAAGAGATTATCCGTAAAAGATTTAGAGAAAAGTAAGTTCATGTTATTGTTCTACTGTTAAATATTTACAGTCGGCATTTTGAAATAGTTCAAAGACAATAAAAACAAAAAGCCCTTGCTGTAGTAAAACAAGGGCTTTTTGCTTATCAGATATATTCACTAATACTTAATAAATATTTGTTGTTGTTGAGTACTCCCATTTAGTGCAATCATGTAATTACCCTTTGCCAGAGATGATACATTTATGGAGAAATTATTTAGACCTGATCCCAGGCTAATTGGCTTTTGAACTACCACCTTCCCCGACATATCTGTAACCTTCACGACTATATTTTCTGTTTTATTCCCCTGTATGTGTAATGATAGATTATCATGAACCGGATTCGGATAAATAGATAAATAAGAAGTGCTATTATCCCCAAAAGACAACACATTACTGTAAGCAGCCAGCCCATCTTTATCAGTTATTTGTAAGCGATAATAAACCTTATCTATCAACGATGTTATAATATCAGCATAAGAATACTTAGCTCCGGATTTATTATTTGAAGCAGTTACTTTATCTATTGCAACGAATCGTTTACCATCAAAACTTCTTTCAATAGTAAAATAAGCAGCGTTGATTTCATTGGTGGAAGTCCAGAATAGTTGTGCCTTTCCAGTTTTATAATAACCATTAAAATCCTTCAATAAAATAGGTAGTATTATTGAGTTTGACGTCTCAGCGCATCCATTTGGGTAGTAGGCTGTAACGGTGTAATTGCCCCCGACAACACCAGGATTTGCGTAAGTAACACTTGTTTCGCCAGCTATTGGATTTCCAGCGAGATTCCATTGATAACTTATTGGAGAACCACTTGCAACAGCAGAGAGAGAAGTGCCATTTTGAACAACAGCTGGGGGTATTATAAAACTAACAAAGCCAGGAATGAATGATGTGTCTGTACGAACCTTTAAGGAACTATCCACTATCTGGGAAGGCAGAGGTGGTGCAATAGCATTTGTAACAGCTGGATAACTAGTGAACTTCAAATTGGTATTACCGCCAAGAGTAGTTTTAATTTTTAAATTAATTGAAAAGAGGCTTGTGGCATTTGGCAGTGTTACAGGGACTAATATATCAGCATTTACCCAAGCAATTAGAATATAACCATTTACAGAGTCCACATTAACCATACTACTATCAAGTTGAATTGGATTGTTAGCACCAAAGTCAAATGAAACGAATTGCAATACAGATGGATTCCATTTTACAGCCCCTTGTACTTCCAGAATCCCCTTGAAATTCTTCGTTTTTAATGAGACCTTGACTGTGGAATCAGTGGAACATACATTCTTGACACTATCCAGATACATTGTAAACTGGGCATTTGTTTTATTTACAGTTCCTAACACCGACAACCAAAATACTATGATATAGAGCGCAAAAGAGTATCCTTTCATCATCATTTATTTAACTACAATAGTAGGTCATTTAACTTATAAGTATAATGAAGTGATTTCTTACTTCTTTATGTAATGCCGTTGGGATAAACTTTGTTTTATGTCATCCATGAGACAAGGATGAGGTAAAAAACTTTTTTTATGAATATAAATCATAAAAAAAGAGGCTATCCACAAGTGGATAGCCTCTTCTGTAAGAACATAATTACAAGTAATTAGTATTTAATGAAGTGTCTGGATTCTTGACTTTCGCCCTTTATCACCACTACATAACTTCCACTTGCCAATGACGTAACATTGAGTGATAAATTATTTTCACCAGCAATTAATTGTGCTTGTTGCTGATTCAACACTTTACCAAGCAAGTCAACCACTTGTACTGTAACAGTTTCTGCCTTATCGTTCACCACTTTCAGAGACATAATGTTTCTGACAGGGTTTGGATATAAAGTAAAGCTGATTCTACTATTCAATGTTATTGTTACAACATTACTATAAGCTATACCGCCTTGTTTATCTACAATTTGTAGACGATAGTAGACTTTACCAGTAGCGATGGTAGCATCTAAGTAGGAGTAGCTTGAACCAGATTTATTACCAGATGCAACTACTTTATCTAGATAATTGAAGGTTTTTCCATCAGTACTACGTTGTATTACGAAGTATGCAGAATTAACTTCACTTGCAGTAGACCAACCTAGTTTATTACCATCGGCATTATGTACGCCATTGAAATACTTAAGGCTGACAGGGACAAGATCATTAACAGTCAATACCAAGGTAGCGACGCTGTCACAACCAGAAGCATTTGTCAAATGAGCGACATATGTTCCTGCAGTATTATAAGTAGTACCATTGAAAGTTACTGAATCAACCTTATTGATTGTATCATAAGTAATTGAGCTAGTTGCAGAATTTACTGTCAATACCAATGTAGCCAAACTATCACAACCTACACTATTCTCAAGGCGGGCGGTTTGTGTGCCGGCAGCAGTGAAAGTCAAGCCATTCCAACTAAGTGGTAATGAACTTGCACAGATGGTGCTATCTGTAGTTGACGTACTTGCTGCCTTAACAGTCAATACTAACGTAGCTAAACTATCGCATCCAACACTGTTAGACAAATGTGCTGTTTGTGTGCCAGCAGCAGTAAAGGTCAAGCCATTCCAACTAAGTGGTAATGAGCTTGCGCAAATGGTGCTATCTGTAGTTGACGTACTTGCTGCCTTAACAGTCAATACCAAAGTAGCTAAACTATCGCATCCAACACTGTTAGACAAATGTGCTGTTTGTGTGCCAGCAGCTGTGAAGGTTAAGCCATTCCAACTGAGTGGTAATGAACTTGCGCAGATGGTACTATCTGTAGTTGAAGTAGTTGGGAAATTAACCTTCAATATCAAGGTAGCCGCACTGTCACATCCTACAGCGTTTACAAAATGAGAAGTGTAGGAGCCTGCACTGTCATAATTTGTTCCATTGAAGTAGTATGAATTACCTGCACAGATAGTTGCTGTGGCAATAGAAGTACTTGGCGTATTGACAGATAACACCAAGGTTGCCGCACTATCACAACCTACACTATTTGTAAGATGTGCAACGTATGTTCCAGCAACATCATAGCTTACTCCATTGAAGAAATAAGAGCTGCCAGCACAGATGCTAGTAGTTGTAACAGAACTGCTAGGATAATTAACACCTAGGATAAGTGTTACTGTACTATCACAACCAGCAGTTGTGGTGAGATGTGCTACATAAGTACCCGCACTATCATAAGTAGTTCCATTGAATGAATAGGTACTACCAGCACAGATCGTTTCATTTATTGTTGACTTAGCAGGATAGTTCACAGTCAATACAAGATTTGCAGAACTATCACAACCTAAAGTATTAGTGAAATGAGCCGTATATGTTCCAGCACTATCATAATTCACACCATTGAACAAGTAGCTGCTACCAGCGCAAATACTTGCAGTGGTTGTAGATGAAGTTGGATATTTAACTGTTAGATTCAAACTAACAGCACTATCGCAACCAGCTGCATTTGTTAGGTGAGTAGTATAAGTTCCGGAACTATCATAAGTTGTACCATTAAAGCTATAACCACTTCCTGCACATATACTTGCTGTTATGGTTGAAGAAGTTGGTACGTTTACTGTCAAAGAAAGTGTTGCGGTACTATCAGCTCCACCTACATTTTTAAACTTGTCGGAGTAAACCCCTGTGGTAGTGTACACTTGTCCATTGAAAGTATAGCTCTCGCCAGAACAGATACTCACGACTGTTACAGATGAAGTCGGACTTATAACAGTTAGAATCAGCTTAGCAACACTATCACAACCTACACTGTTTGTTAAGTGCGCAACATAAGTTCCTGCATTGCTGTAGCCAGTACCATTAAAGGTATACACACTTCCAGAATCGATACTTGCAGTTGTAGTAGACATACTTGGGTAGTTGACTGTCAATACCAAGGCGGCTGTACTATCACAACCTACACTGTTTGTCAAGTGCGATACATAAGTACCCGCACTATCATAGGTAGTACCATTAAAGTTATAACCTCCACCCGCACAAATAGTTGCTTTTGTTTCAGAGCTGGTTGGATATTTAACTGTTAGAATTAAAGTAGCTGCGCTGTCACAACCAACACTATTTGTCAAGTGTGATACATAAGTGCCTGCACTATCATAAGCTGTACCATTGAATGAATAGGTACTACCTGCACAAATGCTTACTGTAGTTAAAGAAGTACTTGCAGCCTTGACAGTCAATACCAAAGTGGCAGCACTATCACAACCTACACTATTTATTAAGCGTGCGGTTTGTGTCCCTGCAGAGGTAAAGGTCAGACCATTCCAGATGTATGGTAATGCATCAGGGCAAATACTTATTTTACTTGTAGATGCACTTGTTGGCAATATTGTCAACACTAAAGTAGCAGCACTATCACAACCTACGCTGTTTGTGAGATGCGCAGTAAGAGAACCGCCACTTGTGAAGGTCAAACCATTCCATGAATATGGTAAAGCACTGGCACATATACTTAGATTAGTTGTAGAGGTTGATGCTTTACTTATTGTCAATATCAAAGTAGCTGCACTATCACATCCTACGCTATTTGTGAGATGCGCAGTCTTTGTACCTGCTCCGCTGAATGTGAGACCATTCCAAGTGTAAGGTAATTCACTAGCACAAATACTCAAATTAGTGGTGGAGGTACTTGTTGGCAACACTGTCAACACCAACGTAGCTGCGCTATCACAACCTACACTATTAATCAGATGTGCCGTTTGTGTACCTGCTCCAGTAAAGGTCAAGCCGTTCCAAGTGTATGGTAAAGCACTAGGGCAAATACTAATCTTATTTGAAGATGTACTTGTTGGCAACACTGTCAATACCAACGTAGCTGCACTGTCACATCCTACACTATTGGTCAAATGCGCTGTTTGTGTACCCGCTCCAGTAAAGGTCAGGCCATTCCAAGTATATGGCAATGCACTTGGGCAAATACTGATCTTATTTGTAGATGTACTTGTTGGCAATACAGTCAATACTAAGGTAGCTGCACTATCACAACCTACACTATTGGTCAAATGTGCTGTTTGTGTACCTGCGCCAGTAAAGGTCAGGCCATTCCAGCTGTATGGCAATGCACTTGGGCAGATACTTACTTTACTTGAAGAAGCACTTGCTGGCAACACTGTCAATACCAACGTAGCGGCGCTATCACAGCCTACACTATTGGTCAAATGTGCTGTTTGTGTACCTGCTCCAGTAAAGGTCAGGCCATTCCAACTGTATGGCAATGCACTTGGGCAGATACTTACTTTACTTGAAGAAGTACTTGTTGGCAACACTGTCAATACCAACGTAGCTGCACTGTCACAGCCTACACTATTTGTCAAATGTGCCGTTTGTGTACCTGCTCCTGT
>CANGFK010000056.1 GCA_947452925.1 Chitinophagaceae bacterium
AAAGAAGTACTCTGTCCCCTTTTGTTCGATTTAGAAACCTTGCGTATCAATCCACAAACGCTTTTCACAGGCAAGCTATTGGGCAGTATGAAAAAGGCAGTGCTGTCGCACACATTTGTGGCTACAGACACCTTCAGTGTGAAGGCAACGCAGGCAACAAAATTGTATTTATCAGCTACCATTGGCGGCACAGAAGGCACTTTTATTAGTGTCCCGGCAAACATCAAAACAACTATCAACGTAGTCGACTTTGGCGTAACAGACTTTGCCGCTCACCGTTTTCTGACCATCGTAAATGAAGCAGTAGTGGCAGGAAGGTTTGCGGTAACCTTGCAATAAGGAAGTTATGAGTTATGAATGATGAGTTATGAGTGCAAATACATGTCACTCATAACTCATAACTCATAATTCAGAACTAACTACTACTTTTTAGTCTTAATATTGCCTCTTAAAACATAACAGTGCGTAATTTTCTGCTACTACTTCTTTCTATTGTTATACTGACTAAGGCTTCCAGCCAAACACGGCCCTATTGGCAGCAAGAGGCAAACTATTCTTTGCAGGTACAACTAGACGATATCCTCAACAGCCTCGATGGCTATGAGCAAATTGTCTACACTAATAAATCGCCAGACACCCTTCATTTTATCTGGTTCCACCTTTGGCCCAACGCATACAAAAATGATAAGACTGCCTTCAGCGAGCAGCTATTACGCAACGGCAAGACTGATTTTTATTTTGCCAGCGAAGAAGACCGAGGCTATATATCTAATCTTTCTTTCAAAGTAAATGATGTAAAAGCAGACACACAACACCATCCACAATACATTGATATTGTAAAAGTGCTGTTGCCCGAGCCATTGGCACCGGGACAAAGTGCAACCATCACCACGCCTTTTCATGTAAAACTTCCTTTCAACTATTCAAGGGGCGGACATGTGGGGCAGAGCTATCAGATAACACAATGGTACCCCAAGCCGGCAGTGTATGACAACAAAGGATGGCATACGATTCCATACCTCGACCAAGGAGAGTTTTACAGTGAGTTTGGCAATTTTAATGTGCAGATTACCCTACCTCAAAACTATATTGTATCAGCATCTGGACTACTGCAAGACACTAGCGAACAACGAAAACTGTTGGAGATTGCCGCAACAAAACCTAGTGAACAAAAGAATTACAAGTACTATGAAGATAGAATGCTGACCAAAGGCAGTAGAAAAGGAGGAGCTATGGAAGCATTAGCGCCCAGATCTTCATCAACCAATAAAACATTGCATTACCAACTGACCAATGCCCTCGACTTCGCTTGGTTTGCCAGCAAACAGTTTATGGTTTTGCACGATACGGTTCAGCTTCAATCCAAGACAATTGATGTGTTCTCTTTCTATCCGCCTTGGGATGCAGCAAACTGGAAAACGAGTATTCGCTTCGCAAAAGCTGGTCTAAGGTATTATGACAAACACCTAGGCAGCTACCCCTACCCTATTGCCAGCATCGTGAGTGGCCCGAAAGTGACGCCTAGTGGAGGCATGGAATATCCTTCCATCACACTCATAAATGCACCGGGAGGGGGCAAAACCTTGGATGATGTAATTGCCCACGAGCTAGGCCACAACTGGTTTATGGGTGCATTGGCAAGCAATGAAAGAGACCACCCCTGGATGGATGAAGGCATGAACACCTTTTATGAGCAGAACTACATGAAGGGCAGGTATGTGGCAGACACCGACTGGTCGTCTTCATTGGAGGAAAATCTGGAAAGATCCCTCATAGAGAACTTAGAAAAGATTCATAAAGACCAACCCATAGAGCTTACAAGCGACTCGTTTACGATGACCAATTATGGTCTGATTGTGTATAAAAAGACTGCACTATGGATGGAACGACTGAGGACTCAGCTAGGTAATGACCTATTTGAGAAAGCAATGAAAAGCTATTATAGCCAATGGCAGTTCAAACATCCCTATCCTTCCGACTTCAAGCAATCTATTGAGGCAGCAAGTAATCAGAACATAGATAATTTATATGCTGATTTATCTACCACAGCGGCACAAAGACCAACGCCTGTTGCACACAGCAAGCCCTTTAAGCTAGGTTTTCTGTTTCCCACAAAGAATACAGATAAGTACCAATACCTATCTGTCGCGCCACTGCTTGGGTACAATGCTTACGACAAACTGATGGTGGGAGGAATGATTCATAACTACCAGTTGCCGCTAAGCAAGTTCAACTTTATTGTGGCACCCCTATATGGAACCGGAAGTAACCGCATCAACTATTATGCACGTGCATCCTACAGAATATTGCTGCAAAAAGGCTTCTTTGATAACATCAATATCAATACATCGGTCAGTAGTTTCAGCTATGCACACATCAACTTCTCCGATTCAATGTATCCAGCCCAGTATACTTTGAACTACCTGAAAATAGATCCTACTATCAGGCTGAACATCCGGAATAAAAGTATTAACAGCCCATTGAGGAGCTTTATTCAGCTGAAAACTTTCTTCATCAATGAAGGCAGTTACAGCTCCAAATCCATCACCAAAGGCACCCATAACTACGATTCCAGTTATACCGTGAGCACCAACAGACACTTGGCACAGTTGCGGTTTAATATAGAGAACTATCGACAATTATATCCATACAGTGCCGACCTTACCATAGATGCAAACGAAGATTTCCTGAGGGCAGGGCTTACCGCCAACTACTTCTTCAATTATCCATCGGGCAAGAATGCTGGCCTGAACGTACGCTTTTTTGCAGGTAAGTTCTTCCACTTCAACCAATCGACTCTATACAGTACCTCTCCCTATTTTCTTACACTCACTGGTCCACGCGGTGGAGAGGATTATACCTACAGCAATTATTTTACAGGAAGATCAGACTTTGATGGAGCAAATAGTCAACAGCTGATGGAACGTGATGGTTTCTTTAAAGTGGGTACTGAATTGCAAGGCGAAGTGGGTAAAACAGACAACTGGTTGTCGGCAATTAACTTCACTAGTAGTGTACCAAAGATACCCTTCCTGAAGGCCTTTTTGGATGTTGGAACGTATGCCGAATCCTGGGATGTGACGAATACAGGAAGTCATTTCTTATATGATGCAGGATTGCAAGTATCACTCTTTGGCAATTGTGTGAATGTATACATACCTATATTATACAGCAAGGTCTACAGGGATTATTATCAATCCATCTTTCCGGGAAAGAGTTTTGCAAAGAGCATTTCCTTCAGCATAGATATTCAACGGATAAAGCTTTATAAGTTGACTAAAGGAATTCCGTTGTAATAAGGAAATAATAAAAACTAGTTGATCCTGATGAAGTAATGTATCTTGCACGAAATAACTGAGTATATGTTTACAGCGATAAGGGGATATTACGAAAAGGGCAATATCGTCCTGAAAGAGAAGCCGCCTGTGGATACTAAAACAGAGGTTATTGTTACCTTCCTTACAGAGGATAATGCACCAATAACACAGCCACGCAGAAAACCCGGTGGACTAAGTGGTAAAGTAACCCTACCCGACAACTTTAATGAACCGTTGGAAGATATGAGGGACTACCAATAATGGCTACCTACCTGTTGGACACCCACTGCTTGATATGGTTTCAGGATGATAGTCCCAGAATCCCAAAGAGGATAATGAACATCCTTCAATCGCCTGCAAACACCATTCTTTTTAGTCAGATTAGTCTCTTTGAGATAACCATCAAACAGAAAGTTGGTAAGCTTTCGCAGTTTGTCGCAACCATACAGGATGTATTTAATCAAGCTGAATCAGATGGCTTTACCTTTTTGCCAATCAGCAATAACCATCTTTATCATTACAATGACATTCCCCTATTCGAACAACACAGGGATCCATTTGATAGGCTTCTTCTGGCAACTGCATTAGTTGAGAAAGTGAGTTTACTAAGTGCAGATGTAAATTTCAATTTATACAATGAGTCTGTAAATATTATCTGGTAATAAATAATTGCTTAGGTACATGAGGAAAGAGATTTACCTATTTAACCAATCCCTATTGTTAATTTGTATACTTTAACTATTCGCTCATGTATTATTTACACTAATATTGCCGAGTACAATGTTGTTGAATCAAACAAAATGAATACAAACAAATACATAACGGGTGTTTTATTGGCGAGCATGCTCTTGCTATTCAGTTGTTCCAAATACGACTGGTGGAATGGCAAAACAGGCGCGCTTGCAAACAAGAACCTACCTTATGTAAACTGTATTGTTGATAGTACGGGTGATACAAATGTCAGACTACTAGTTACTACCAAGGTGGACACCACCGTTTCCACTACCAGAATTACCGAACAAGGTGTGTGTTGGAGTACCTCACCAAATCCAACCATTGCTGATAATAAACTAGCAATTGGAATTAATAGCCCCACCACTTTCTCTATCACCATTACAGGTCTAAAACCCAAAACAACATACTATATCTGTGGCTATGCCATCAACCATACAGGTCAAAAAGATTCTGCTGCCGTTGGCTATTCCACACCACAAATGATTACTACCGCTGCATCTTCTCCCTACACTTTTGGACAGATACTAAACGGAGGGATGGTTTTCTATATAGATACAACAGGACTACACGGATTGGTTTGTGATACCGCCGACCTCACCTATTCTGTGACAGACACCGGTGGAAAAGTTACCATAATAGATAGCTTTCCATGGACAGTATCTAATAGAAATAGAATCTTCTTAAACAACGGCACTGCCATTGGCACAGACGGAAGCAATACACTAGCTATATTAACCACCTTTGACAGTATCAATTCGCCCAACTTTGATAGCTTGTACTTGCCGAATATTGCCGCCTTCATCTGTAGAAAAAGTCATGGAGGAGATACATCTTGGTATCTGCCTTCAAAAGATGCACTCAACCTGATGTATAAGAATCTGGCTGCCAAAGGATACGGCAATTTTAATGCAGTGAACTATTGGAGCAGTAGCGATTACTCGTATAATGGCAGGGTGTATGCTTGGGCGCAATACTTTGGCAATGGCAATCAATACTACTTCGGGCAGTCGATACTATTAAATGTACGCGCAGTAAAGAAGTTTTAAGGAAGCATTCTTCGACCACCAACATACAAGCATTTCCTCTTTACTTTGCATTTATGGATAACGAACAATTGCAATTGCTGATCAGCAATGCTTTGAAAGAAGATATTGGTACGGGAGATCATAGTACCCTCAGTTGCATCCCCTCTCATAAGCTAGGGAAAGCTGAACTAAAGATTAAGCAAGACGGGATATTGGCGGGAGTAGCTGTTGCTAAAAAGATATTTGAACAAGTGGAACCTTCAGCACAGTTTACTGCCTTCAAGAACGATGGCGACACCATGAAGTTTGGAGAAAAGGCTTTTGAAGTAACAGCTACTATCTACACCATACTTACCTGCGAAAGGTTGGTACTGAATTGTATGCAACGGATGAGTGGTATTGCTACCCTCACCCATCAATATACAGAGATACTAAAGGGGTATAAAACAAAGCTTCTGGATACTAGAAAGACTACGCCAAACTTCCGTTTACTGGAGAAAGAAGCAGTACGAATTGGTGGCGGTACCAATCATCGGTTTGGTTTGTACGATATGATAATGCTGAAAGATAACCATATTGACTATGCAGGCGGATTGGAACTAGCTATTAATAAAGCATACGACTACACTCAGGCAAATAACCTTCCACTGAAGATAGAAGTAGAAACAAGAAGTCTGCAAGATGTAGAAACGGTCTGCCGAATAGGAAAAAGAAAGGTATTCAGGATAATGCTAGACAACTTCACTCCCGCTCAGATTGTAGAGGCACTAGCAGTTATAAAAGGCGAATATGAGACAGAAGCAAGTGGAGGCATTAACTTACAAACAATAGAAGGCTTTGCCGCAACAGGAGTAGACTATGTGAGTGTGGGTGGATTGATACATCAGGCACAGAGTTTGGATTTGAGTTTGAAAGCAGTAGTTATTTAGACTCTATCACCTAAAGTGCAAAGCTTAAAGCCTATTACTTAATACTTATAACTTAATAGAATGAGCAAAAAGATAAAACCACTCAACAGCTTCAGTGGATTGGTATATAGTACTGACCCAAACTTTAAGCTAGAAGATAATGAGGAAATACAAGAGACGTTGCCTGCCAATCAACAGAAGCTACGAATTCGATTGGAAACAAAACATCGTGCAGGCAAAGCAGTAACATTGGTTACTGGATTTATTGGTACAGATGATGACTTGCAAACACTAGGCAAATTACTCAAGAACCATTGTGGTACAGGTGGTTCTGCAAAGGACAATGAAATTATCATTCAGGGAGATCAAAGAGAAAAGGTATTGAAATTCTTACTAGCAAAAGGATACAGCCAGAGCAAATAATGATTAATGGTTAATGATTAACGTTTAATGCTAAAAACATTAATCACTAAACGTTAATCATTAGTCCACTATTCTATCACTTCAAACAAAAAGAACTGCGTCTTTTCAAGCATCAAGAAGTTATTATCTACCACTGTTACTATTGTCTTATGTCCATTGGGTAAAGTTGGACCAAATGTCATTCCTTCTACATTATCTACATATCTCCCCAGATTATCCATATTCAGAATCAATCGTTTAGTTGCAGGAACAAAGGCTTTGTTCTGAATTAATGAAAGGTTGTCTTTAATGTTAGTTGCCTTGCTTAAATCCGCTTCAAATATCTTCACAGTACACGCCATTCTTCCTGTAGAAAAGGACCGTTCCATTACCAATAACTTATCTTTTGCTTCATAAAGGATATCAGACACGCCATTTATTTTGAAGGTTAATGGTAACGGTGCATGTGCTACTGGTTCTAACTTGTAGGCATATTGTGCCATATTCTTCTTCGTAGCAAGATCATATTTGAGAATACGAATCATAGGATTCACGTCTTGCGTATCGGCTCTTTGTCCATCCTGATACAAAGGTTCCTCAATGCTCACATAAGCCTCCTTGTAGTTGTTGGCAAAAGTTATTCCCTCAAAGACGCCGTTCTGTCTTGGCCCTATTTCTTCCTTATGCATAATTACCTGAGATGGCAGCGGGAAAGTATCAATGTACTTCCCAGAAGTACTAATTGTCGTTATTGCAGGGTTCTCCAGAACAGTCTTAAACATTCCTAAATCCCGCTCACCTTCACTTGTCCATACCAATTGTTTTGCGATGGGATTGTAGCGCATTGCTTCCGGGTCTGGTGTTTTGTATGGATTCTGTTTTTTGTTTGGATAAACAGTACCATCCGATTGAAGCATATTCCGTGTATCAACAAACTCAACAGTATCGATTCCTTTAGGAGTAACCTTTATCTTCAATACATAAAACCGTGCAGGATTATGTTCACTTCTGTCATCACTTATAGAATAATATATATTATGCTCCGCATCATAATCAAGCCCTGATAAACCACCGATAGTTGTGCCTTTAAAGTTCATGTTATGCGGAATTACGTATTCGCCCAGAAACTTCAACTGCTTTATGTTAGCCGTAGGTTGTATATATTTTACTTGTGAAAAAGTTTGAGATAATAGTAATGCCCCTATAAAGAGTAGTGAAAAGTATTTCATGTGCTATTTTGGCGCAAGCTAATAAAAAGTATTAGGATTTGCTCTTAACCAAAAGAGTATTACAACTTCTCCAACAAAAGAAATAAGCTACAAATTATAGAAGCTCCTCTTGCAGCCGCTACATTTGCTTTAATTAAATTGCTTTATGAAACATAAATTTAGATTACTTGCCCTGTTCCTTGGACTTGTTTGCATTGCTGCTACTGTTCAGAATCAAAAGAACGTATTAATTGTCGGAGATTCTATCTCCATCGGCTACACTCCTTTTGTGGTTAAAGCGCTGCAGCCTCAAGTAAATGTTGAACACAATGAAGGCAATGGTGGTTCTACTGTTCGTGGCATACAAAAAATTGAACAATGGA
Source organism: Chitinophagaceae bacterium (assembly GCA_947452925.1). Classification (GTDB taxonomy): domain Bacteria; phylum Bacteroidota; class Bacteroidia; order Chitinophagales; family Chitinophagaceae; genus Parasediminibacterium. The sequence goes on from CANGFK010000056.1 coordinate 7,979, forward strand.
TTGGTGGTAAGCAGTGGGATGTGATACTTTTCAATTTTGGCTTACACGATCTGGTCTATGCCGACTCTGCTCGGAAATATGATGTGGTTAATGGCAAAGTGAGTGTTCCTATTGAGCAATACAAGAAAAATTTATCCCAGATAGTAGCCAAACTGAGGGAAACTACTGCGACTCTTATTTTTATAAACACAACGATGGTACCAGAGAACTCTGTCGGAAGGAAAGTAGAAGACCCTGCAAAATACAATGAAGCTGCTGCAGAAATAATGAAACAGAATGGCATTAAAGTGATTGATTTATATACCCTTTCCAAAACAGTACATCCAGCTAATTTCCCTCCGAAGTCCAATTCAAGCAATGTGCATTATTCTGAAAGTGGCTACGAACAACTAGCAGTTCCAATTATAGAAGCCATCAGAAAAGCCCTTTAATCAAATTAGAATGATGCTAAAGAAAGGACTGTTTATTTGCTTGCTCACCAGCATATTCACCACATCATTTGCAGGAGACTCTACCTATCTAAAGTGCTCAGCTACCTTAAAAGATAGTATCCTGTCTAGAGGAGAATGGGCATTAAAGCAAGCGCCTGTTACCGTTACTAGTTTCCATTGCACAAGGTCTGCAGGGGGAAAGCACGACTTTTACTCGGAAGGCGATTATTGGTGGCCCGACCCAAACAATCCGGATGGCCCCTATATACAGCGGGATGGCATGACTAACCCCAACAACTTCGTAGAAGACAGGAAGGAATTGATACGATTTAGTCAGATAATGGGGGCTTTAGGTTCTGCTTATTTGCTTACACACAAAGACCTATATGTTAAGAAAGCTGTTACCCACCTCAAAGCTTGGTTTTTGGATACGACAACCTTAATGAATCCTTCCCTATTATATGCACAGGCAATAAAGGGCAAAGCAACAGGCAGAGGAACGGGCATTATAGATATGATTCATATGATGGAGGTAGTAAAGGGCGTGGAAGCAATGGAAACCTCCAAACAAATGGATGCCAACACCCTTGCAAAAGTAAAACAGTGGTTTAAAGATTATCTCACTTGGATTACCACGCATCCGTATGGTATGGATGAACGCGATGCAAAAAACAACCACGGCACTTGTTGGGTGATGCAGGCGGCTGTGTTTGCTAAGTTTACAAACAATCTCCCTTTAATTGGCTATTGCAAGAATCGTTTTAAGACCGTTCTATTGCCTAATCAGCTAGAGAAGGATGGAAGTTTTCCTTTGGAGATGAAACGTACAAAACCTTATGGGTATTCCTTATTTAATCTGGATGCAATGACTACAATCTGTCAGGAACTATCCACTAAAGAAGATAACCTATGGGAATTCTCTTTGCCCGACGGGCGAAATATGAAGCAAGCGGTTTCATTTATGGCTCCCTATGTAGAAGACAAAACCAAGTGGTCGCTAAAGCCCGATGTAATGTATTGGAACGAGTGGCCTGTGGCGCAACCTTTTTTAATATTTGGTTATCAGGCATATCATGACAATCAACTATTACAAACATGGACTACCCTGAACCACTACCCCAATGTGGAAGAAGTAATCAGAAACCTACCTGTAAGGAATCCGTTGCTGTGGATGAGTGATGAATTATGAGTGATGCTTGATGAGTAGTGAAGTGGGTGATGTGAGGTTAATGAATATTGAGGTAGGTGGAGTTAAATACGCTCAACTAACATTTACTCTTTTTACCTTACTCCATCATACTTAAGCCTTACACTTATGCCTTATTCCTTACACCTTATACTTTATGCCACATGCCTTCCGCCTTACACCTTATTCCTTTTGCCTTACACCTTATTCCTTATGCCTTATGCCTTATGCCTTATGCCTTATGCCTTATGCCTTATGCCTTATGCCTTATGCCTTATGCCTTAAAATCTAAAACAATTCCGGTTGCGGGTTCTCCTCCTTTGGCAATTCTTCCCATTCCATCTCTACGGTCTTGGAGTAGTTCATTAGTTTGGCACCTATGGCACGCCATCCCATCAGTTCTACCATATCTGCAATCTTAAATTTAGACCGCGTAGCATTGATTCCTGTACCTGTTTTAACGGATAATACCGGCTCTTCGATAGAGGTAACCGCTTCAAGCATATTACCATCCCCTTCCTTAATGAACAGGTATTTACTCTTTAGGGTAGTCGTTTCAATCCTGAACCGCTTTACATTATATTGTTGTTTGGAATGATCCAGATACACAGCCGTAAAGACCCTGCGTGCATCAAAACGTTCTATCAAGATGATTTTATCCGAATCAAAACGTTGTGTCAGCTCGGTATCTGTTATTTCATACTGACCATCATTGTACATCACCACAATCTTATCATCCCCTTCAAAACTACCTAGGTAAGTACCCTTTTCATCAATATTTAATCGTCCAAACTGATCATCAAACCAAAGCTTTCTTCCTGCCAGCGTACTGCGCCCCGCTTCTTTGAAACGTACCGTCTTCACAGGATATTTAGTCACCGTATTCCCCTGACTGCTACGCCCCTTTATCTCTAACTCTTCAAAATGATATTCTAACTCTTTGCTACGTGCGGTACAATTCGGGCTCAGAATTACTTTCACAACCTCAGCCTCTCCATTAGGATTTGCAGTAAAATAGTGAACTTTGCTTTTGTCGTTTCCTTTGGTAAGGTCGTAATCTTTATCGCGGGTAATCCCGTTTACGTTAAAGCGTTTTGCATAAGAGTTACCCGAATCGCCATCCAGATAAATCATGTTGTAAGTGGTACGCTCATCATTCTTTTTAAAGATGGCGATATGAATAATGTCCTTTCCAACAAACACTTTGTCACCTACCCGCACAATCTTCATCATCCCACGCTTGGTAAAAATAATGATGTCGTCTATGTCGCTGCAATCAAACAGAAACTCTTCCTTCTTTAGCGAAGTACCAATAAAACCTTCTACCCTGTTCACATACAGCTTTGTATTGGCAATGGCTACTTGCTGCACACTGATGGTATCGAACAATTTTATCTCGGTTTTGCGTTCCCTGCCCTTGCCGTATTTCTTCAATAAGTTTTCAAAATATGCAATGGCAAAGTCGGTAAGATGTTCCAGATCGTGTTTCACCTGAGCAATTTCTGCCTCAATGCCTCTTATCTGGTTATTCAGTTCTTCTATATCCAGTTTATAGATTCTTCTAACAGGCTTCTCGGTCAATTTCAACACATCTTCTCTTGTCACCTGTCTTCTCAACATGGGTTGAAAAGGAACAAATCCGGCCTCTATCGCTAGTATCACCGTTTCCCAGGTCTCGTGCTTTTGTTCTAGTTCCTTGTATATCTTTTCTTCGAAGAATATCTTTTCAAGTGAAGTATAATGCCACTTATCATTCAATTCGCCAAGCTTAATTTCTAGTTCACGCTTCAATAAACCTTTGGTTCTTTCTACCGAAACAGACAACAACTCCTGTACCCCAACAAAACGTGGTTTATTGCCTTCTATGATACAGGCATTGGGCGACACGCTTACTTCACAATCCGTAAACGCATACAGTGCATCAATGGTAATGTCCGACGAAATTCCGGGAGCCAGATCCACTTGTACTTCTACATTCTTACCTGTAAACTCCGTTAATTTCTTAATCTTAATCTTCCCTTGGTCATTTGCTTTGGTAATGCTTTCGCATAATTGCGCAACAGTAACGCCAAAAGGAACGTCGCGGATAATGAGGCTTTTCTTGTCTAGCTCTTCAATTATGCAACGCACTTTTACCTTTCCGCCACGCTTACCATCCTGGTAGTTGGAAACATCTACCATACCGCCTGTCTGAAAGTCGGGATATAGTTCGAAGGATTTTCCCTTTAGGTATTTGATGGCTGCCTGAATAATTTCACAGAAGTTATGGGGTAATATTTTGGTCGATAAGCCCACTGCAATCCCTTCTACACCCTGTGCCAACAACAAAGGAAACTTCATCGGAAGCGTTACGGGTTCGTTCTTTCTTCCGTCATAACTCAATTGCCATTCGGTGGTTTTAGCGTTGAAGGCAACGTCCAACGCAAACTTGCTCAAACGAGCCTCTATGTAACGGGGGGCAGCAGCAGAATCGCCCGTGCGGATATCGCCCCAGTTACCTTGTGTATCAATCAGTAAATCTTTTTGTCCTAAAT
>CANGFK010000057.1 GCA_947452925.1 Chitinophagaceae bacterium
ATAAAATGTTTGGAAGAGATGCCTTGCTACAAACACATAATATAAGCGTTTCGGGAGGTAATTTACAAACTCAATATTATTTAAGTTTGACAAGTAATGCGCAGGATGGGATTTTTCTGAACTCTCAATATGACAGAAAGTTACTTACTTTCAAGTTTGATCATAAGGCAAATGATAATGTTAAATTGGGTTTCAATGTTCGTTATAATCTAACTACTGTAGATGGTGCTGGAACTACCGATCCAAATGGAGACCAATCATTAAGTTTTTTGCGCCAAATTCTTCGTTATAGACCATTTCTTGCTGATGGAGAAAGTCCAGATGTTTCTGATCCAACATTGGAAAATGCAACAAGTGGTAACGGCTTGACATTGATAAATCCAGTGTTGCTTAATAATGGAATGTATAGGAATAACGTGACTAATAATTTTGTATATAATGGTTATTTGAATTATCAGTTTTCAAAAAGATTTTCATTCAGATCAACTGTTGGTTTTGATATTGCTGATTTACAACAAAACCTATTCAATGATGCAATTGCTATATTTTCTAGAAGGTCTAGTGATAGTATGCCAAACGCTTCAATCAATAGACGTAAAAAAGTTATTATTAATAACTCGAATGTTTTTTCTTATGTTAGTAAAAGTGCAAATAATCCCTTCACAATACTAGTTGGGGAAGAAACCTATCAAAATGTAGAAAAAGTAAATTATGTACAAACTTTATATATGCCACTTGGTATTACGCCAAAAGCCGCATTAGCAAATATGAGTAATAGTACACCAAATAATACTTCAGAACGTGGCTTTTATACTAGTTCTTCAGAGAATCCAACCAATATATTATCCTTCTTTACGAGTGCAAAATATAGCCTAAATAAAAAATATCAATTTACCGCGAGTGTTCGGGGAGATGCTGCTAGTGTATTCAGTCCTAAGCATAAATGGGGCGTATTTCCTTCCGCTGGCGTAACTTGGGCACTATCAAAAGAGCGTTTTATGAACAAGGTTAATAATTATTTAACCGACCTAAAAGTTAGGGCGTCTCATGGTATTGTAGGAAATGCAAGGATTGCTGATCATCTTTATGGAGAATATTACACATCTTCTGCTCCTGCCTCTTCTTATGCACTAGGTGGTACCATAAGCCCTGGATATAATAGTGCTAGTTTGCCCAATAAAAATCTTCAATGGGAATCTACTATTTCTAGTAACTTAGGTTTTGATTTTGGGATTTTACATAACAAATTTCAAGTTACTATTGATTTATATAATAATACGACAGATAAATTGTTAGTTAAGGTGCCTGTGCAACAATCTTCAGGCTATGAAACACAAATACAGAATATTGGTGCTACAAATAATAGAGGTATTGAACTTCAATTGTCAGGCACCGTGTTAAGGGCTAAAGATTTTAGTTGGACCTTTAGTTACAATATGTCTTCAAATCAAAACAAAATTGTAAGTCTAGGTAATAATCAAAGTTTCTTTTTGCAAAATTCTAAATGGGCTGGTTCTAGTAGTTTACCTGATTTTATTGTTAAGGTTGGTGAAAGAGTTGGCTCCATGTATGGTTATGTAAATGATGGTTTTTATACTACTAAAGATTTTGATGTAACAGCAAGTGGAAATGCAGATTTACCTTATAAATATACATTAAAGAAAGGGGTGGCTAGTAATGCTGGGATTACAGCCTCTATAATTCAACCTGGTAGTATTAAGCATAAAGATTTAAATGGAGATGGTAAAGTTGATGTGAATGACCGTACTATCTTAGGTAATAACCAGGCAATTTGCTTTGGCGGGTTAACACAGACAATAAAATATAAAAATTGGGATGCAAATATTTTTGTAAACTTTAGAATTGGAGGAAGCGTTGTAAATGCTAATAAACTAGAATTTACAAGTGCTTATACCCCTGGAGCGAATATGTTGGCAATCATGAATAACCGTTGGAAAGTGGTAGATGCTGGTGGTGTGACCTATCAAAAATATAATGGAACAGATGTTTTGGGGAAAAGTAAAGAAGAGTTAGAATCATTAAATAAAAACACATCTATCTGGTTGCCATCCATTGGTTCTTCATCAACAGCATTTTCTCCACAGTCGTTTACTCTTGAAGATGCATCTTTTTTAAGAATTAATAATATTACAATTGGTTACTCTATTCCTACAACTGTAAAATTCATGAGAAAAATGAGTATTACTAAATTACGTATTTACGCAACAGTAAATAATCTGGCAGTTATCACAAATTACACAGGGTATGATCCTGAAGTAAATACTAGGCGTGATACTCCTTTAACTCCGGGTGTTGATTATTCTGCCTATCCAAGAACTAGAGGATATGTATGTGGTATCAATCTTAATTTCTAACGTTATAATATAAAAGAATATGAAAAATAAATATTTTAACAAATTTGCCTTTTTTTGCATTGCAATTTCATTTATATCTGTAGTTAGTTCCTGCAAAAAATTTTTAGAACCCGATGCCCCTTCTCTTGTTTCTTCAAATGAAATTTATAGTAATGTATCAACCGCCAAGATGGCCGTATTAGGGGTTTATTCAGACTTGGCTGGCGATCAGGGATATGGAATACGTGTTAGTATGTACTATCCTTATGACAATGATGAAACAATGGGGCCGGGAGGGAAGTTAGGTGATAACGACCGTGGTGATATTGCGCATTACAATGCTTTGCCTATTAACCTGCAGTTGTACGCTCCTTTTGTTCAAATGTATGAAGGTATTGAGCGGGCAAACCTTTGCATTTACAATATCCCTAGAATGAGTATATATACAAATCCTAGTAGTAAAGTAGAATTACAAAGGCTTTATGGTGAAGCATTAACCTTGCGAGCACAGTTCTATTTGGAGTTAATTAGAAATTGGGGAGATGTTCCTGCACAATTTTTACCTTCTACTTTATCAAATAATTTGTTTATTGGTAAAACAAATCGAGATACCATTTATAATCATTTGTTGAATGATCTTTTATTAGCTGAAACATTAGTTCCTTGGAGAGATGCAGTTAAAGCTGATGAACGAATTACTAAGGGAGCCGTTAAAGCTTTGCGTGCGAGAATAGCATTATATAGAGGTGGCTATGATTTAAGGGAAAATGGAACAATTAGCCGTGATGAGGTTAATTATTTAGATTTTTATAAGATTGCTTGGACTGAATGTAATGAAATTATTTTGAGCGGTAAGCATGACTTAAATCCAAGTTATAAGTCTATTTTTAAGGAGGGCATTTGTGCAAATACATTAGATCCTAGTCACGAAATCTTATTTGAAGTTGCAATGGGTGGTGGTACGGGAGCGACTGATAGTAAATTAGGTCTATACAATGGTCCAAAAGTTTTGGGGAATTATTCACCTGTTCAAGACAATGTAGGTGTTTGGTCTGCTAAAATTAATTATGGAAACGGTGCTGGAACCCTTTTAATGCTTCCAACCTATTTTTATTTGTTTGATTCTCTCGATTTAAGAAGGGATGTTACCATAGCTCCTTATGATGTGTTGGAAGATAATTCTAAAGTCGGCTTAAAATTAACTTCTATGCGAGACGGTAAATTTAGAGCTGACTGGGCCTCTCCTGCTGTATCTAGCGGTATATCATTTTTAGGAATGAACTGGCCTATTATACGTTATTCTGATGTCTTACTCATGTTTGCAGAGGCTGATAATGAATTAATAAAAAATGGTATCGTTTCTACTGGAGGAGTAATGTCTGGGTTACAAGCCTACGAAAAAGTAAGAGTAAGAGGTTTTGGTGGTAATCCTAGTTTGATTGGTACTACGCCTACAGATTATGACGGATTTTTCAAGGCTATAGTTAGGGAGCGCTCTTTGGAGTTTGGAGGAGAGGGAATTCGTAAATATGACTTGAAAAGATGGGGATTACTAGCAACTGCTATTAATGATACAAAGGCGAATTTGATTTTATTAGAAAAGAATAAAGCCTTGTCAATTTCTAGTTATATGGCCGCCCCGCCTGATTATAGTGTAAACGGACCTTTACCTACTTCTATGTATTTTAATTATCCTGGCGAAGCAGGTAATCCTAAAGGAAAAGGTGTAGATGATTCAAAACTTTGGGTAAATAGTTTATTTGCAAAACAGCCCTCTATAACAGTTACTACCACTCAGGATAGACCAATAAATACTAAAGTATCTTGGATAGGATCTGGGCTATCAAGCACTTTTGGGAAATTTTTTGCTGTTGGGTTTAAAGAAAAGCAAAGTGAGTTGTTTCCACTACCTCAAGCGTTTATAGATGCAAGTGGTGGTGCCGTAAAACAAAATTATGGGTATTAGCACTTTGTATGTGCCTGTTTTACATTTGCTAGTTAAAATTATATTTAAGTTATGAAGAAAATAAGTTTATCACTTTTAATTACCACCTTATTAATTATTAGTTGGGCTTGTAAAAAAACTACGGAGACTCCTTCTGTTAGTTTTTCCGTTACTGCTTTAGATCCAACCAAGGTGAGTATATTATCTACATTTGCTATCAACAATATTATCCAGAATCATATCGATAGTTTTTTTGTTTCAGTTAATCCAAATACAGCGACGAGTGTATATAATAAAACTCTTTATTTTAAATATACAGGAGGTGTATCAGATTTTAGGGTAATTTATACAGGTGATGCTTCGCATGTTTACAGTCCAGGAAATGATTCGACTCTTAATACTGGTGTCTCTTTTCCTGAAAGTTGGTATTCGTATAAATATCCTAAATCGGATACATTTAGAGTGTCTGTTGTATCAAGCAATGTAAATGATGGCGCTAAAGACACTAAGAGAGGGGTGCTTACGCAGCTATATATAATCAAGTAAACGAACGGTAATACATAGCATTCGCTAATCAGTTCTAACTGAATTTCTCCTTCATCAATTAATTAAAATGAAATTAAATAAATATTGTTGGTTGTCTTTTTTGTTGTTTTTGTTTGCTCAGGTAACTATTGCACAGAATTATTCTTGGAATAATTTACCAAAAGCTCAGCTTCCTACTTTCAAGAAGGATACATTTAACATTCTAAACTTTGGTGCAATTCCAGATGGGGTTACACTGAACACAAAAAGCATCAACAGTGCAATAGATGCTTGTAGCGCAAAAGGCGGTGGTGTTGTTCTGGTACCTCAAGGCTTTTGGCTTACAGGACCTATTGTCTTGAAGAGTAACGTTAATTTTCATGTAACCCATGCCGCATTACTCCAGTTTACAGACGATAAAACGCAGTATCCGTTGGTATTAGGAGATTTTGAAGGGCATGCTTCTCCTCGTAATCAATCTCCTATTTCTGGAATTAACTTGTCTAATATTGCTATTACTGGCGAAGGGATAATAGATGGCCACGGAGAAGTATGGAGAGATATAGGAAAGGATAGATTGATAGAATCTGATTGGAAAAAGTTGGTTGCCAGCGGTGGTGTTGTAAGTGAAAATGGAAAAGAATGGTATCCTTCTCAGAGTTTCTTAAATGGATTGAATTCAAAGAATGTGTTGAATATGGAACCCGGTAAAACCTTGAAGGACTATGAGTCAGTAAAAGACTTTCTCCGTCCCAATATGGTTGTTCTTAATAACTGCAAAAAAGTCTTGTTGCAGAATACTACTTTCCAAAATTCCCCTGCTTGGTGCTTGCACACTATCCTTTGTCAGGAGTTGACCGTGCGTGGTGTGCATGTACGCAACCAATGGAATGCACATAATGGCGATGCAATTGATGTAGAATCTTGTAAGGATGTATTGGTAGAAGGTAGCACCTTTGATGCAGGTGATGATGGTATTTGTGTAAAGTCTGGTCGTGATGAAGAAGGCAGAAGAAGGGGAGTTCCCACAGAGAATATGGTAGTGCGTGACTGTATTGTCTATAGAGGACACGGTGGTTTTGTAATAGGTAGTGAGATGTCGGGTGGAGCGAGGAATATATTTGTTTCCAATTGTACGTTCATTGGTACTGATATTGGCCTTCGGTTCAAGACAACTCGTGGTCGTGGTGGCATGGTTGAGAAAATATACATAAAAGATATTGCTATGAGGGATATTATCCATGAGGCAATTCTTTTCGATATGTATTACATGGTTAAATCTACAAAGAAGGAATTGAAACCAGTAACTGAAGCTACTCCTCAGTTCCGAGATTTTTTTGTGAATAATGTCGTTTGTAATGGTGCTGAAAAAGGACTCTTGATACGCGGGTTACCAGAAATGAGCATAAAGGGAATACATCTGGAAAATGTGGCTTTGACCTCGCAAAAGGGTGCTGAAATTATTGAAGCTGAAGATATTAGTTTGAAAAATGTTTCATTGTTCAGTAATGATAGTAACCCTGTTGTTCTGGTTGATAATGGAAGCAAGATTACACTAAACAACATTAAGTATGCTGCTAATTCTGATTTGTTGTTTAGTATCAATGGTGAGAAATCTGCCGATATAAAAGTTTCCAAAACAGATTTGTCTAAGGCAAAAGAGAAGGTAATTTTTAATAATGGGGCTACTGACAAAGCATTAATTATTGCTAAATAGTCTTGTTACTAACTCAAGGGGCTTCTAATTCAACTTTAAATTCTATTTATGAAGCTATTATTGAGCAGCATCCTTTTGTTAATCTCAATTTCAGTATTTGCTCAATACAAAATACCTAGAGATACCAGTTTCACACTGAATGGCACATTTTTAAAGGAGCAGAAGAAGAGACCATATATCACAATAGCATCTCCTGAGCGTAAGAAGGGAGTTCTCATAAAAAGAGACATTGTTTATAGAGCAATAAATAATAGGCAGTTACTATTAGATGCTTTTTACCCCAAAAACATACATAAACACAAAACCACAGTAATACTAATTTTTGGTGGAGGATGGCGTTCTGGAGATAAGTCTCAGAATGAAGCAATGGCCATAGAGCTGGCAAACAGAGGATATGTTGCCTTTAGTGCCGAGTATAGGTTATCGCCGGAGGCAATATATCCTGCTGCGGTCTATGATTTGAAGGCTGCCATCAGTTGGATGAAAGTCAATGCAAAGGCTTATGGAATTGATACCAGCAAAATAGTGGCGATGGGCGTTTCTGCCGGCGGGCAATTGGCAGCTTTATTGGGAACGACCAATAATAACCAAGTTTTTGAAGACACATTTAGAGATAAGTCTGTTTCAACAAAAATTCATGCAGCAATAGATATAGATGGAATTTTAGCCTTTCATCATCCCGAGTCTAATGAGAGTGCTGTTGCAGCACAATGGCTAGGCGGGACTTATGAGCAACAACCCGCTACATGGAAAGAAGCTTCTGCTTTGGAACATATCGATAAAAATACCGTTCCTTTTCTTTTCATCAACAGTTCCAATACACGGTTTCATGCGGGGAGGGACGATGGTATCAAAAAGCTAGATTCATTGCATATTTATTCAGAAGTACATACTTTTCCAGATACTCCCCATCCTTTTTGGTTCTTTAATCCTTGGTTCAATCCCATGATGGATTATATAGATAGCTTTTTGAAGAAGGTATTGTAACAAAGTAGTTCTTAAAATAAAGCCCTTGAAACTTTCGCTTCAAGGGCTTTTTTACTTAGTTATGAATTATGAGTGAAGAAATAGGAAATATTAGTTTTCAACCACTAACAACTAATAACTAACCACTAACAACTACACATGTACCATCACTACTGCCACTGCTATAGCCACACCATCTTCCTTTAAGAGATCGGTAATATTCTTTTCGTAGTTAATGCGGGTTGTTTCTACTTCAAGATCGCCATACAGGCTTGTATTTACGGAGAAGTTGCCTTCTGCATCAGTCAGTGTGCTGATGCTAGAGCCAATGATGCGCACTTTGGCGTTTGCTATTGCCACGCCCAATTCATCTTTTACTGTACCCGTAACCATTGATGGCAATCCTGTACTTCGGTAACGCACACCCCACAAACGAGCCTCAACCCTGCGTTCCACAGGCGTATTCATACTATAATGCGCTTCCACATCATCCCATACGTGTTTGATAAGATCTTTTATTTCTGGTAGCTGTGCCTTCAGGTTTCTTACGGCAGTGTTCACGGCGGTTTTTGCAGTGCTGATGGCAATGATAGCCGGCTTTGCAAGGTTGTAAACAATGGTATATTCTGCAATGGTGGGGCCGCTCATGGCAACGCCACCTGCAGCCACCCGCAAAAGATCGCCACTCAATACCGCAGCGGCAGCTGTCAACAAATCAGCATCGGACCTCATTTTGGGCATCTTTCTATTGGTAATGGGTAGGTTGTAGTATCCACGAGCCGAAGGAAGTGCCTTGCCCCTGTCTATCAATCCGTTCAACGAATCGTAAAAGCCAGTGATATTTTTTTTCATTAATAGGCGTTCCGGGCGTGCAAGTTCTATTTTATGGTGGTAAGTTGTTTTAGCGAGTGTGATGGCAGCACTGCCAGCCAAATAGTTGGTGTTGCCAAGATTGAGACGGTCGGTAAGGGTGTCGGACAGTATGTTGTCTGCCGGAGCCGCTTCTATTTTAATGACTGCGGTGGTCATTGCCTTTTGGCGACCAGTGATAGATTGCGGAAATGTGCGTACTGTGCTGCCCATGATGAAATACTTTGAAGGTGATGAAAAATGATTTAATAAACCTATTCAACCAACCATCGCGATATCCCCTGCTGCGGCTACACTTTTGTTATAGTGGAGTAATAACCTAATAAGAGCGACAATTTTTATTTTAAAAGAACAATGCAAATGTAAGGCACTTTTTATACTTCCAAATTTTATTTCTTATTTATTTGTTAATTTGCATAGTTATTTTTTTATTTATGCCTGAAAATATAAAATAACACACCTGTTAGAGAATTTAGGTCACTTGTTTCAAGAAAACAAGACACCTGTTAGATAATTTATGCCACATGTAACGCGTTACAAGACACCTGTTAGATAATTTATGCCATTTGTAACGTGTTACAAGACACCTGTTAGAAAATTTATGCCATTTGTAACGTGTTACAAGACACCTGTTAGAAAATTTATGCCACTTGTAACGCGTTACAAGACACCTATTATTTTCGTTTTGTGATTTTTGAGGGGAAAATGAGGGGTTTGGGGGGTGTAATAGAGCGATAGATGTTGGTAAACACCAACCTTTAGATTTGGATAGTTTGAAGGTAGAAATATAATAAATAAGTCTGCCAGATTAATAAACCCCACCTTTGAATTGATATTGATAATAACTATACGTAAATAATGTTAAGATAATGAAAGGACTCAATAAAGTAACACTCATTGGTAACCTTGGCAAAGACCCAGAAATACAAGTATTGGAGGGCAATGTGCCTGTAGCCAAGTTTTCGTTGGCAACCACCGAAAGCCATCGGAACAAAGCGGGCGAAATGATAACCGACACCGATTGGCATTCCATCGTGCTATGGCGCGGCTTGGCAGAACTGGCACAGAAGTACCTGCACAAGGGAAGTTATGTGTATATAGAAGGAAAAATAAAAACAAGAAGTTACGAGGACAAAGATGGATTGAAAAGATACGTGACAGAGGTAATTGGCGAACAGTTGATAATGCTGGACAAGGCAATTGATAATGGATAATGGACAATGGACAATTGATAATTATGAATTATACGTGCTTTACGAAACCTGTGAGCGTCATTGCGAGGCACGAAGCAATCTAATCGACAATAGTCCACGTCATTTCGAGGTAACGAGAAATCTCATCGAATAATCTCGCCTCTACTTCTTCGGTTAGATATCTCCTTCGTCGATATGACGGCTCACGGGGTTCGGGAACAATAAAATGTACAATGTATGAACACAGTTACAATTCTGCCCTTAGAACATAAAGGGGTAATAGTAGCAGCTATTTATTTTGAAAAAGATATTAAACTAAATACTGTTTTACAAAAAGCAGTATCCGCAAAATGGAGTAGAACCAAGAAGTGCTGGTATATGGATTGTACCAAAGAGGCTTGTAATAAATTGAGGATAGCGCTGAAAGGGGCAGCAATATTGGATGGCAAGGCAATGCGGGATTATTTTAAACAGAACATCCAAAACCCCGTAGAGACGCATATTAATGCGTCTAAAAACCAAGGGCATTCTAAGACGGAATATAATCCGTCTCTACGGGTGCAGCCTATTTCAATCCCCACTAAAAAAGAAAAACCAATATCCTATAATCTTAGCGATGAAAACGCTGCTGCCCTATCCAAGTTTAGTCAGGCACTTGTACTCAAAGCATACAGTCCAAACACCATTAATACTTATACATCCGAATTTAGGTTATATCTACAAACATTGGGTAATACAGCAGCAAAAGACCTTAGCACAGACAGAGTGAAAGACTATCTACAATATTGCCATACTAGTTTAAAACTTAGCGAGAATACAATACACAGCCGTATGAATGCACTAAAGTTTTATTATGAGCAGGTGTTGTATAAAGAAAAATTCTTTTGGGAGATACCAAGACCTAAAAAACCATATTTGTTGCCTAACTTTTTTAATCAGGACGAGATAGTAGCCATTTTAAAAGGTACAGTAAACATAAAACACAAAACAATGCTGATGCTTGCCTATAGTAGTGGATTGCGGGTGAGCGAAGTAGTGGCAATGAAAACATACAACATTGATAGCAAGCGAATGTGTATGAAAATAGAGCAAGGCAAAGGGAAAAAAGACAGAATGGTGGGATTAAGTCCTGTATTGCTGGTGATGTTGAGGGAATATTGCAGACAATACAAGCCAAAGAAAGAAGGGTATTTGTTTATGGGGCAGAATCCTGAGGAAATGTATAGCCCAAGAAGCTTACAATTGGTGCTAACTGCCGCAAAAGAAAGAGCAGGAATTTTGAAGCCCGGAAGCATTCATGCGTTGCGCCACAGTTTTGCTACACATTTAGTAGATAGAGGCACTGATGTAACGATTATACAAAAGATAATGGGGCACAACGACATCAAAACCACCATGCGATATTTGCACACGAGCAACAAAGATTTATTGAAAATATTAAGCCCTTTGGATAGTTTGAATTTAGAAATATAAATTCCCTTAGATTTGTATTTGCGAAGGTTTTAGATAACAAAAACAATTGGATGGAATCCTATACAGGAAAGGGTTTCAAAAAAAAGCGAAAGTTTAGAACAGGATAAAACCTTCTCATATTTAAGAGTTATCGGCTACTCTATTGCGACATTAAAACTTTCAAGTTAGAATT
Organism: Chitinophagaceae bacterium; assembly: GCA_947452925.1. Classification (GTDB taxonomy): domain Bacteria; phylum Bacteroidota; class Bacteroidia; order Chitinophagales; family Chitinophagaceae; genus Parasediminibacterium. The sequence goes on from CANGFK010000057.1 coordinate 11,216, forward strand.
AATAAGAGTAAATAGTTGAATTAAATAACTATACATTTACAGCTAATTAGATAGTATTGAATAGAGTAGTTAAAATATTTCTTTTGGTAGTTTACACTTTTGGAACTTTTTGTTTTCCATCAGGTGATTATTCAATAATTAGTGATTTGCCCGCAATGTATCAACATTGTAAAACGACGGAGGATAAGGATTTAACACCATTTGATTTTGTAACCGACCATTTATTAAACCTTGATGGATTATTTGACAAACATGATAATGGAGACCAACAGAAACCCCACAAAGCAATTCCAAATTATCACAACTCACAGACTACTTTTTATTTTATTACTCATATTTCTTATTCAACAACACCTTTTTATTTAGTTGATGTAAAACCATTAATGCATTCGTTAAATTTTATCCCTTCTAATTATGTCACACTAATTTTTCGGCCTCCTAAAAACGCTTAATCTTTTCAGATTATTATTTATAAGTAACAATTCTGAAAACATAAGGAGAGCAATTAATCATATTTTTACAGGCATCAGAATAAACTTAGGATTTAAGTTGTGCTATGCTATTAACTAAATTTAAATTTAAAATGAAAAAAATAAGTTTCATCTTAATAGTACTTATTAGTACCATTTCTTGTTTTGCACAAAGCAAAACTCCAAGTGCTGCAACAACAGCATTCAGTCAGAAATTCCCGAATGCCACAAAGGTAAAATGGGGCAAAGAGAACCCTCACAATTTTGAGGCAGAGTTTGAAATGAAGGGTGCAAAGTATTCAGCCAATTTTAGTGACAATGGTGATTGGTTAGAAACTGAAAGTCCATTTACTTTTAATCAGCTTCCTGAAAAAGTGCAGATAGCATTTAA
>CANGFK010000058.1 GCA_947452925.1 Chitinophagaceae bacterium
CAAAAAAGGAATAATTAAATACCGAACTTTATCTTCGCTGATGATTCCCACTTTTTTTGCTTTTTTAGTCGAAATCATTAACTGATGGGAATCATCTTTATTGCTTAATAAGTTTAAACAACTTCAATTATAAAAATCAGAAGCGTTACTTATTTTAACAAGAAATTCCTTTTCAGATTGATTTATAACATTAGCCAATGCTTTTCCTATTTGATCTAATTGGTTTTCATCATATTCCCACCATTGTTTTTTCGTCGGGGTTCTTAAAAATGTCCAAACGTTAAAGCTAAATGTTCCTTTGGAATATAAATAGGTAACACAAATACAACAATTTCAAAACTAGTCGCAGAAAATGCAGAACTATTAAAACAAAAACCTTTTAGCAAGCCCCTTTCCTTTACATCATTATAAATTAAACCATTTTTAAGCTGCCAATTTGCTAATGATAAATGCTGCTTAATATTTTTATTAAAGAGTGATTTTATTAAACTGTTTTTCATGATTCAATTTATTGTGTTACTTCATTTATCCCAAATATGCCGCGTCAAACCCGCTACAATCTACAAGCACTAACACAACGCGTTACTAGGAAACTGCTTCAAAAATATAAAAAAGCACTTCATTTTTATACAATACAGTGGAATTATACTTTTTCACGCTTGCTTTTTATAAATCCCAGCGGAAATAAACTTTCTCACGCTTACTTTTTTGTAAAACCAGTAGAATTATTCTTTTTCACGCTTGCTTTTTTAAAAACATTGCGGAAAAAAACTTTTTCACGCTTGCTTTTTTATAAATCCTGCAGAATTATACTTTTTCATGCTTGCTTTTTTATAAAAACAGGTTTATCAGGTTAAACTACTCAATAACCAATCAAGTCCGCGTAAAACTTGCTTAAATATACAAGGGCTCACGCACGCGTTTCGCGTATGTATTCGCAAAGATCAATTAACTAACATTTGCTTGGGAAAACGCAACGGGAATGCATTAGTAGCCCAAGTAGCGTGCACTTTATAGGAGTTTTCACTTTACATATCCAATACAACTTCATTCTAAAACTTCGCTATCAACTTCACATTCAACAAACGGGGAGTAAGTGTATTGGGAATGGCATAAGTACTGTTCTGGAAGTCTTTTATCAGCAGATAACTAATTGTATTGGCGTGATTAATAACATTAAATACTTCCAAGGTTGCCCAGATACTCTGAAAGTTCTTGAAGGGTGAGTGGCTACGGAGATTACCCTTTTGTCCATCTACAAGCAAGGCACTAAAGCCCATATCCATACGCAGATAACTAGGAATAATCAAAGCATCCCGATACCTTACACTACCCGGAATATTATAGGGCAGGTTGCTTCCATATAACATATTGAGGTAGAACTTTACGTTTTTATTGTTGGGCATATAATCCTGAAAGAACATACCAAAGGTGAGTCGCCTATCGGCAGGCCTTCTCAACCAACCCACACTTGTCTGTAGACTATCCGTAACTACCTTATCCTTTGAAGCATTGTTTATTACTTGTTTTTCGGCATTGAGGTATTGGTAATAAGAGAAGTTATCTATCTTTTCTTTGGTCTGCATCACCCCAAAACTAATCCAGCTTTCGGCACCTTCAACCAACTCTGTATACAACCTGTTGTCTATGCCCACTGCATAGGCTTTGGCATTGTTGGTACCGAAATATTGTAAGCGTACATTATTGATATCATACGGTACTACATCCCACATCCATTTGAAATAAGCTTCCGAAGTGAACCTTGCAGGACGATTGAAAAGCTTGAAATTGTTGTCTAACCCTGTGGTAACCTGCCAGCTTTTCTGAGACAAGAGATTGGGATTGAGTACGCCGTTGTAGCCACGCAACTCCCGGTAGAAAGGTGGTTGTTGATACATACCCACCGATGCTTTATAAATAATATCCTTCTTAGATCTCTTTGGCTTGAAAGAGAAGCCCATTCGAGGTGATACTAAAAACTCGTTGTTGAGGTTGTTATAATTATACCTTACCCCAAACTGCATAGTCACATCGCTATTGTTTTTGAACTGGATATTGTCTTGTGCATAACCACTAAAGCGGGTAATGTTGAAATTATCGGATGCTTTAAGCACAGAAGACATCGTTACTAATTGTGGATTGTATGGAATGGTATAGCCTGCACTATCATTCATAGTCCACTCGTTGATTTTGTCGGCAACCTTTTGTTGCTCTATCGTACTCCCCCACTGAATGTAATTTTTACCAAGTTCAAGACTACCCTTGTGGCTGGCACTCAATACATTTATATTGAGTTTATCCCTGCTAAAGTTCTGATAGACACCTGCACCTAGTGGATTTACTATCTGTCCAAAGGTTTTGCTACCCGAACTCAGGTCTCTGTCACCAAACAGGTAAGCCCCGGTAATATCCTGATTCTGCACTTCATCATCTGTGAAACTACTGATCATCCACTTTAGCTTCAAGTTCTTTCTAACTTTTTGCGTGGCAGAGAGACCAATGAAGTTGGTGCTGTATTTATCTCTCTCCTGACCAGCGAAATAAATGTCTACGCCAATATCCTGAGAATAAAGGGGACTGAATACCGAAGAAGTCAACTGACTAGACTGAGGGAAGAAAGTGAACTTTGTAGCAGATAGGTTAGCCAATAGCTCCAATTCCCACTTGTCTGTGGGCTTCCAGGTAATTAAAGTTTGTAAATCGGAAGAGGAGGGTACATAGTTACCCTGTGTCTGCTGACTACTTAACAGGTTACGGTTGGTCCTGTTTCTTACACCAAACACATAAGTAACTTTGTTTTTGTTGGCAACTCCTTCCAAGTGTAATCCTTGCTCCAGCAAACCGGTGTAGGCCGACCCGCCAAACTTGGTAGGTTTACGATAAGTAATATCCAAAACACTACTTAGTTTATCACCATACTTAGATTGGAATCCACCCGTATAGAATTTAACGCCACCAGTCATATCTGGATTAATAAAACTCAATCCTTCCTGTTGACCGCTGTTTACCAGATAGGGACGGAATATCTCGAAGTCATTTACGTAAATCAGATTCTCATCATAACTACCGCCACGAACAGAATATTGTGAGGTTAATTCGTTATTACTTCCCACAAATACCTTAATAAAACTTTCTATTCCATTAATCGGAGAAGGATTCAGGTTTGTTTTAGAGGCATCTATACTTACTGACCCCGATTCGGTTCTGGTAACACTATTAGTGACGGTCACTTCTTTTAATTGAGCAATGGTAGGCATCAGACGAACCATTATTTTATCATCCTTTCCGGCACCTACAATTAAATTCTTCTGAACTGTTGCACGACCAATAGAAGAAAATATCAATGCAAAAGGTCTGTTAGGCGTCACAATCATCCTAAATCTACCGCTGGTATCAGAGGTAATTGTTTTGGCTCTTCCCAACATTTTGATGGTAACACCAGGCAAGGGTGCATCATTCTCATCCAGCACTTTTCCGGAAACGTAGGTATGCAACTGGGCAATACCCAATAGCGGCATCAACCCAAGTAAAAGAAATAATAACTTATATGAACGCATCAGTTGCAAATTAACAATGAATTTGAGGAATATGCAAGAGTATTAAATGATTGCCACATAATGCACATTATTAGCAAGTTGTTACCATATTGCCCAAACTTTAATTAATAGCAGTACTTCGTACGAATAAAACACTATATTATGTACAAGTCAATGTTCAACTTCATCTTTTTTGTAGCAGCAATGCTGTTTACTGCTCAAGCACAAGTAAATCATGTCGTTATTGTCGCCTTCTATGGAGGTGGAAGTAATGCGGGTGCCCAGTATACCAACGATTTTATAGAATTATATAACCCAACGGGAAAACCAATTTCATTAGCCAACTATTCGGTACAGTATTCTAGTGCAACCAGTGATATGTGGCAGGAACAACCTATTAATAATACCATTCCTGCGGGTGGCTTTCTGTTGATTGCACTAGCTGGTAACGGATCAGTAGGCTTACCGCTTCCAACAGCAGATGTAACTGGCTCCATGAATTTGAGTGCTACATCAGGGAAAGTTGCATTGGTGGACACAGTCAACACACTCTTTGGCACTGGACTAGGAGATAGCACCGTTATTGATCTGGTTGGTTATGGCCCCACAGCTTCGGGTTATGAGACCAATCCGGCACCTTCCCTTACCAGTAAAAAATGTCTGGTTCGTATAGGGGGAGGTTGCACTAACACGGGCGATAACTCAGCGGACTTCGTTGCTTCCAACAGCTTTGTTCCTCAGAATTCAGCTAGTCCTGTCAGTCTTTGTAATTATTTACCGGTCAACCTTCTGTCTTTTACTGCTGCGCTGATGAGCAAAGCAGTAATGTTAAGATGGAAGACAACTACCGAAATCAACTTTAATCGTTTTGTTGTTGAGAGGAGCGATAATGCAACGAGCTTCTCTCCTATTGCTACCATCCTTGCTGAAAAGATTGGCAGCAGAAATTATAGTTACAACGATGCTTCTCCATCAGTCAATAAAGCATATTACCGTTTGAAACTGATTAACAATAACGCCAGTTATACTTACAGTAATTTAGTTTCAGTTGATGCCATCAGTTCATTAATAAACAAAATAATTCTATCGCCCAATCCTGTAATGAACAATTTATTGATAACTCATGCTAAAGCTTTGAAAGGAGCAACTATTACTATCACGAGTGCCAATGGAAAGATTATAATGATGAAAGTGATTGCAATGGGCAGTACCCAAACAAGCATTAACACTAGCGGTTATACCAAAGCCAGCTATTTTGTCTCTTATCAGAATGGAGGTTCAAATACCCTTGAAAGGTTTGTGAAATAGATACACAAGTAGCGGAAAGGGGGCTATTCCTTTCCGCTACTTATTTTTAAACTTCTACTCTTCTTTTTCCAGTTGCCTGATGTCCTTTACCAACTGTTCCATATCAAAAGGGAGCGTCCCATTATAAATACCACGTATCCGCAGGTGTTTATCAATCAACAAAACATTTTCTGTGTGGAGGAAGTCATCCACTCCCTTTTCTTGTCCCAATGTCTTCTCTGCGAAATAAGAATTCCTTGCCAAGGTATTTATCGAGTCCTGATTACCCGTAAGTAAGTGCCATTTGCCCGAAATAACTCCTTTCAATTCAGCATATTCTTTCAACACCGGCACACTGTCATGGTCGGCAGTAACACTGTAGGAAAGCAATACGACCGATGTATCATTCTTAAATGCTTCTTGTATCAGTCCCAAGTTCTTAGTGAGTTTGGGACAGATACCCGAGCAAGTGGTGTAGAAGAAGTCAGCCACATGAATCTTACCCTCTACTGTTTGTTCTGTAATTGTTTTCCCATCCTGATCTGTAAAATAAAAGGGCGAGAGGTAATGCGAAACCGAATCTGAATCCATCCAGCGAGGAGTAAAATCTGCCGTAGTGAAGAAGGGCAGATTGCTGTTTACGTCCTTTTTCTTAGCCTTGCAGGCGAAGAGTAGTAACGGGATAAACAAGCATAATATTCTAGATTTCATTTGACAAATTTTTAAGCGCTTAACCACAATGTACACAAGGAAAACACAGATAGCACAAAGATTTATAAACCCACATAAGCCCTTGTGTTTCTCTGTGTAACCCTTTGTGCTCTTTGTGGTTAAGTCCATTATTTCATTACACAGCCCTTTGCTCCGAGGAACCCAAACCGCCGATTGTCTTTTACCACATAATTCGATTTCACAGTTCCACCTTCATACCATAATTGTTGCGCTCCTTCTGGTTGCCCCGCATTGTTATATTCAAACAGGCTACAAAGTTTCCCCGACTTATACCATTCGCAATGCCGTTTTATGGGTATATCATTATAAAATACATACTCAAAACGCTTTACACCATTATCCCACCAGCCAGTATGTGTCCCCGTTTTCATATTTGCGGCGTAGAATCTCGTCTCCTTCAGCTGCCCATTTTCATACCATTGCTGTTGTGTTCCTTGCTTTTGTCCCTTCCAGAAACCAAACTTCGAAATCAGTTTATGAGCAGATGAATATCCTTCAATAAATCCTGAAAACAGGCTATCGTTATGATAGTAAAGATTGCTTCTTACTTTAATGCCAGTATCAGCGTCCAGAATAGTAGTCTGTGGAATTTTAATAACCACCGCAGTACTATCAGCCGCAACATCAGCTATCTCCTGCTTATTATTACAAGCAAGAGTTAGTAGAAATGTGATAAGTATCAGGAAAGACCTCATTCATTTTAGTTTGAAACCGTACCTGGTGTTCCATAAAAGCCACTTCCGTTGATGTAAGGATCGGAAGAGGTAACATGATAATGATAGATACCATTAGGAAACTCAGCTGTTTTGGAAGTATGACCGTGGTAAGTATCCAATGCACTTTCACTTATCAACGCACCATTCTCCATAGGTCCATAAACCGGAAATCCGTCTATTAACAAGCCTAAAAAAGCATCCTCACCATGCTTTGCAGTTAGTGAAGTAGGTTCTACATGGTAATGATATTGCCCGTTTTGTTGTGGATGCCCTCCAAACTGATCGAAAGACAATTTTTCATTTGTAAGTGGCGCCCTACCAGCAGCATACTGATTGAAAAAGGGGACCCCATTGAGTGAAACGCCCATTGGCCCGAGTGGTGTAGCTGATTTGGAGCTAGCCGAAGAAGGATGAATGGGTATTCTGAAAGTGATTGACTGTGCTTCTATTGTATTTGGGTTTTGTTTAAATGAACTAATGGAATCAATTACATACAAAGAATCCTGCCACTTCGTTCCTTTGAAATAAGGGCTTTTGTGGTCTGGAATATCGGTGCTGGTAATGACCAGATAGTCGCCCTGTACTACTGCCGAAACATTACCACTAAACTTACTAGCCAATGCCGAGATGTTGTAGGTTGTGTCGGTATTGGAACTTGAACTTGTGGTGCTGGATTTTTTGCAGGCAAGCAAACCTGTCATCAGCAAAGCGATGCTAAGTATCTTTTTCATGTTGTTTATTTTTACTATTGGAAGACAAACGGAAGAAAATCCTTTGTTAAAGAATTAATAAAAGCAACAGATTGATTAAAAGATGTCCGGGTGAGTCAGCAATCGGCTCTATAATTCGGAATAGCAACTGCTTTTAGAGATTAGTTAAGCAATATTGATACAAAGTCAGCTCTCTTTTCAGTAAAATCGGCTGACTTTTAGTAAAACTGGGCGGGATAAGTGCTTCGCTCGCCCAACTCGATACTAAACTCGCCCAACTAAGCACTAAACTCGCCCGTATATGGCAAAACCTGCCCAGATTCGTGCTACTCCCGCCCAACTGAGTACTAAACTCGCCCAAAAAAGCACTCCGCTCGCCCAACTAAGTGCTAAACTCGCCTAGATTGAGTAGAATTGGACTAGCTTAATAAAAATAATTATTAATAAGAGAGTAGAAATATGCTTTAGATCTAAATCTATGGGTGTTCATTGGCTGATTGGTTACATTTTTTGAAAGATAAGACTAAGATTAAAGGTTTTATAACGGTTCTTTTACTTTAACTCCATTCCTTTTTACAATATAAGCTGGCACGCCCACTACCACACAATCTTGAGGCACATTTTTTACGACAACAGCATTCGCTCCAACTATTGAGTTGTTTCCAATTGTTACATCTCCAATGACTTTTGCACCAGCATAAATTGTTACATTATCTTTCAAAACAGGGCAGTCATTTGCATTTGAAAAACCAATTGTAACTTGCTGATTAATCCAGCAATCCTCCCCAATAGATTTGGCACCAATTCTTGTAGAAACTCCATGCTGAATAAATAATCCCTTCCCAATTTGTTCTACTGAAATTTGCAGCGTACTCATCTTTGGACAAAGAAATTCTAAAAAATTTGAAATATCAGATATTCTGTAATAAAAAAGATTCCTAAATTCAGGAAACTTCTTCATCAATAAAATAAATCCTTTCCCGTTACCGCAATCAATACCTAAAATAGAAAGCCAGCGCTTTATATCATACCTTATTATTGCTTTTGAATGATGTGTATTCAGAACTATCAAGTGCGGCATTAGTCTTATAAAATTAAAAAGGTGTCCTAACAGATAAACTATTTTACTTAATGAATTCAATAAAAAACTTAACATAAAGAATAAATAATAAATAAGTAACCTTGTCTTAAAAATTTTGGATACAATGCTTCTTTGTGAAAATACAAAACAATGTTCAAGCAGAAAAACACAAAAAAATATAGTTTGAAATCGGAGAATAAGAGTAAAATCATGCTATTGTTTTTTTTGATTAAACATTTATAAAATTAAACCGCTACTTATCGTAAAAATATTCTAACGCGCAATCCAAAATATAGAGAGTACTACCTAAACCTTTGGCAGTACTCTCGATTACTTATAACTTATCAATTCTCTACTTACACTGTTCCAACATCTTCTCTGCCTCTTCTTTACCCCAGTTTGGATAGAAAGGCTTAGGCACATAGGTCTTGAATAAATCTACCGACTTCTGAAACATAGGTTTAGCCAAGGTCTTGCCTCCACCGTAAGCTTCTGGTGTGTTGAAGGTTGTCATGCCTTGCAAATAGTAGATTCGAGGATTGTTAGGGTCGGCTTTCGTGGCATCTGCAAGGGCAGTCTTTGCTTGTGCACCGTAAGTTTGCCAACGACTCATTGGGTCTACCATCAACTGTAGAATTGCCACTTGTTGTACCAAGCAGTACAAATCAGCATTGTTTTCTATTGCTTGCCCCTTGGTGATAAAGTCCTTGCATTTGTCTGCAATTTTATCCTTGTCTGCACTTTTATCAATCCACGCACTTAGGTAAAGGGACATTCCTGCATAATAGTAAGGTAACCACTGCGTCTTTTCTGCGTCGGCTACTCTTTCAAAAAAGGAAGAAACATCCGTGTAATCCGAAGCGGTTTTTGCATCTTTCATTTGCGCCAAACCTTTTGTCATGGCATCCTCAAACTTGGATTGCGCATTAACTACTGTAGCCACTAGCAGGCTGATGATAACGAGTACTTTTTTCATTTTTGTTTGTTTTATTGTTTGCCCCTATCCCCTAAAGGGAGACAAGGAGAGTTAAAAAATATGTTTATTCATCCTAAATAGCCCCTTTAGGGGATGGGGTTTACAGATTATTATTGATTGCATCTTGCCTCCTATCCACTCCCCAACTCATGAATGCACCTAAGAAAAAGAACCGTGGTGCGGGCGGATTTATCTCTGCCTTAAACGTGCCATTGTGGTTGTAATTGTATCCATACACATTACTGCTGTTGAATACATTGTTGACACTTGCTACAAACACTACAAAAGATTTCTTTATCTTGGTGAGGTAATTTACACTGCACCCAAATGTATTGTAATCTTTTGTAGTACCCTCATCACCAATCATATATTTATTGCCAATGGACCTGAAATAATAATAGGGTCTTCCAGAAGCATAACTATAAGTGAAATTGAAACCAGTGTTGATCTTGGTAAAAAACTTCTTCATCACCAGAGATGCTGTATGCTTGGCTGCGAAAGTAGGCGCCAACTGCATAGGATATTTATCAAACTGACGCTTGGTATCTAGATAGGAGTAACTGAACCAATAGTCCAGATCCTTGATGGTTTTCTTATCACGCCAGAACAACTCTACGCCTTGTGCATAGCCACTCCCCTTATTGTCGAACTGATAGGTAGGCGGCGTTTCTATCAGGTTGTCGTATTTCTTATAAAAGGCCTCCAGCCTGAATGTCTGCAAGGCAGTTGTCCGCATATAATTCAACAGGTAATGCGTAGCCTTTACATAGCCTAGGTTTTGATTGCCGTAATATAAATAGTTGTTTTCCGGCTTCTGATAAAACTGCCCGTGTACAGCACTCATTTGTGAATGCACCCCTGTTTTGTAGGCAAGCGAAAGACGTGGTGCTACATTAAACTGGTTTACCTGAGAAGAATATTCTCCACGTACCCCAATTTTGGCAGCCAGGTCATTGGTAAGGTAAATATCTGCTTCACTAAATAGGGCAGCAAAGTTGTCTATAAGTAAATGATTGGTATCTTTCACCATACTCTTCACGGTTCCGTACCAATACTCTCCTCCAAAACGGATGACACTTATCCCAGATAGTTTCTTTTCGAACACTGCTTTAACCTGACTTAAATCTTGATGACTCGTTATTGCCGTATTGATGCTGTCTATGTAACTTATGTTTGTATATGCTCTTTGGTTGAGTTGGTTTTGTATCTGAACATTTATCTTGTCCGTATTGATACTAAAGCTACCGCCAAGATTCATCTTCCAGCCTTTACCCAAATATTCGCGCCAGCTAAGGTTGTTATACCAGTTGTAATTGATGATGCCGTAAGCATTATTCAATAATGACGAATCGATATTGGGACGACGGATTCCAATATTGCTTGCTCCAAAAGTGGTGTAATACTTAATAATCCCACCCTTTGTTTTGATGCGGAAGTTGGCATCGAGGGAATGAAACTCGGGAAGATGGAAATAGGTAGGCCCTTGCGGAACTAAGGCGAAATAAAGGGCTAAGTTAGTGTAGCCATAATTGATTCCCCAGGAAGACTTCTTATTCTTGGCTAATTCCTGCAAGCCTGCCCCAACAAAAACACTGGAAACAGAAGCAGTAGCCTGTGAAGATTCAGGCAAATCGATAGTTTCCAGTATAACGGCGCTGCTTAATGCTTGTCCATATTGTGCAGAATAACCACCCGTACTGAAAACGGTTCCTTTAAATAAAAATGGAGAGAAGCGACCACGGCTTGCAATATCCGGCACACTAGCACCATATGGATTGGCGACCATGGTACCATCAATAAATTGTTTTGTTTCGTAGCCAGTACCACCTCTCACGAACAACCCTTCTTGTTCGCCTACCTGCTGTGCACCGGGTAATGTTTTGAGTGCATTGGTAATGTCACCATTTGCACCACCAACAGTTACAACATCTAGCGAATTGAGAACAGTTGCTGCACGTTTTTTATCGCCGGCTTCAAAACTACCCGCAGTTACAGTAACCGCTGTGAGTTCATTAATTTCTTCATGCAAGGAAAAATTGATACTTATAGGCGTTCCCGACAATACAATTGGCTGCTGAATGGCCTTGTAGCCAATACTCTTAGCAACGATTGTTTGTAGCCCCTTATCATAACATTTAAAAGAAAACTTACCAGCAGAGTCGGAGGCACCGCCATCGTAACTACCTTTTATGGAAATGGTTACGCCCTTAATCGTCCTGCCATGATTGTCTTTTACAATACCACTAACTCTTGTTTGAGCAGAAAGCTTAATTGCAAAAAGGACAACAAAAAAGGTAAATAGCCATTTAGAAGATTGGGACATAGTTGTTTTGTTTATTATCGCAAAGATGCAGAAATAACATGTTTGAAAAAGCGGGAGGGGTATTTGGGAAGTATTTTGGGGCGAATTGAAAGAATTTATACCTGCTGATTGATTTATTGTGAATTGACAAATCACAATAAATATATTTGCTTTTTCTACTTTGTCTTTATACCAGTAATAAAATGAATATGCCACTTAGATTGATCGCCTGCCTGTTCGCCTTTATTTTCCTTGCAAGTAACATAAATGCCCAAAAAACAGAACCTTATATCCTGGATATGGTTCACAATAATCCTGGTGAACCTTTAACTGTTACAGCCTTCAATAATCCAGTCTATCTTAAACAAAAGGGATATAATGGTCAGGTGATGAACGATTTCACGTTTGCACATGCTGCCATCACTTTCGATAAACTCAATCCACAAATATTCCCAAAGGGTTCCAAAGAAAGGGAATGGGTAATGCAAGCCGCAGACAGGGTACGTAAAAACATTAAAG
>CANGFK010000059.1 GCA_947452925.1 Chitinophagaceae bacterium
AGTCCAACGCCTAAGGCGAAAAATTTAACGCAGTTACAGTTAATATTAAACCGCATAAGGAATATCAAATAATTAACTCAAACAGCTTCTTATATTCATGACGCAACTCCCACTCAAGACACTTACTTTTGCAGCCTTCAAAAAGATTATGGCAAAAACATACGACTACATTATTGTACTGAAAAGGAAGTCTTACGACCTGATAGACAACGTGAGTAAACTGATGCTGGTACTTGGTATTGCAGCTTTTCTATTTGTTGCCTCTTCCACCATTCAAGGTAAAAACACCAATCTAAGCGTCGATCAAGGATGGCTTTTGGTGGGAATAGCAGCTGGCGTAATTGGATGGTTTGCCTTTTGTGAAGTACAGAGTAAAAAGGGGAAAGTAGTTTTCTATCGTTTCGGGCTGATGTTTGCCGCTTGGGGATGGTTTGTAATACCCTCCGGAAAATGGATATCTGGCATTTATCTTCTCTCTTGTTTCTTCGAGAAACCAATAAAGGTTGCCCCAGAAGTAGCTTTTGATGGCGAAGAGATTGTGTTTAACAGCTTTCCACAAAAGAAATATAGCTGGAACGAAATAAGCAATGTCGTATTGAAAGACGGCTTATTGAGTATCGACTTAAAAAACAACACACTCATTCAACATACTGTAGATGAAGCCGTGCCACATGATGTTGAAGCAGAATTCAATGCGTTTTGCAAGGCATTAGTTGTAAGCAGTAAGTCGTAAGTTGTAAGTCACAAGGCAAAAGCATAAGGCGTAAGTTTAAATCTATTCTAGCTTCCACTTATTAATCATTAAACGTTAATCACTAAACACTAATCACTAATTTATGCCTTATCTACTCTATTCTGATGGCAATGGAAATATATTCGAAGACACTTCTTTGTATGCGGTTGGGCGTGCGGGATGGGATGCCTATCCGGTGGAAGACGAAGATTGGATTGAACTTCCAACTGGCGGCAACCTATATGAATTGCCTGGCAGAAGAGGTATTGGAATTGATGTAGAAACAGGCGATATGCGTCTTTGCGAACTAGGGTGGGCTGTGGCAGCATTTATACCACCTGCACATACAGGTTTGTTTATGGCGGCTTACGAAACCTTACCCGATGCCCCTACCCTTCCCTTGTTTTGCTACACGGCTGCTGGCTGGTTAGATGATAAGTTTTATGTGACTGCCGTACGCGTAGAATCAGACATAAGACAGGAGGCAGAAGGATATGATGATATAAAAATAGAAGCAGGCACCAACCATTTGTTAGCCGCCTATCCCCACAATAGATTGGTACAACATCTGATGGAGAATTGCTGCCAGACTTACACCTGTCCTGCCGCAAGAAACTTATCATTAGGTAGATGGGAATGCCCTGTGCCTACCTCTCCTGCTTGTAATGCCAATTGTATTGGTTGTATCTCTTTTCAACCTGAAGAAGAAACAATTGTTGCTACTCAGGACAGGCTTACGTTTAAACCCACCCCTGAAGAAATAGTGGAATTCACCGGTCCCCACCTGATGAATGCCCCCTATCCTATCATCAGTTTTGGACAGGGCTGTGAAGGTGAACCTTTGTTGATGTGGGAAACGATACGTGAATCAATCATTGAGATAAGAAAGCATACGCCAAACGGCAGTATCAATATCAATACCAATGGCTCTAAACCTGATGCAGTAAAAGCATTGTGTGAGGTTGGATTGAATAGTATCCGTGTAAGTACCAACTCGGCAAGGAAACATATTTACACGCCTTATTATCGCCCGAATAACTATCAGTTTGAAGACATTGTTGAAAGCCTTAAAGTAGTCCGCAGCTATGGCGGATGGGCTAGCATTAACTATTTTGTTTTCCCTGGCATGACGGATAGTGTGGAAGAATATGAAGCATTGCGTTGGTTGATAAAAGAAACGGACTTAAGTATGATTCAATGGCGCAATTTCAATATCGATCCTGATTGGTATATGAAACTGATTGATGCACAAGATACGGGCGAGATAATGGGCGTAAAGCAATTGCAAGCATTAATAAAAGAAGAATTCCCGAATTTGAAATATGGTTATTTCAACCCACCAATAGAAAGAATAAAAGGAAACTACGAGAAAGACTTTGCCCACTATTAAGGTTATCTTATCACATAGGCAAAGAAGGCATATAGAAAGGAATATTTTGTAAGAAAGGCTTTAATTAATTAAAGATCACATAGATATTACAACCTGTTATTATTTAAACTAGAGCAGATGCTATGTGTCTATTGTGCCTATGTGGTAAACTTTTTCCTTATCCGGCATTCGTTCTGAACTGTCCTTTGCGTTGCATCAGCATTTCAGAAATACCAATCAGTATTAAGCTTGCAACTGTTGAAGCCATTACTTTCCCCAACAAATAAAGTACATCGCCAAATTGCAACCACTCAATCACTACTAGATACAGGTTGTGAATGAAAGCTAACAGTCCCACATACAGTGCATATAAGGTAAAGCCCATACTGCTGATGCTCGGCTCATTGTAGCTTAACTCATTCCCTTCCTGTCTGATAATTAAATTAAGGATAAATGGACGCAAATAAGCTATCAACACACAGGGGGCAGTATGTAAGCCCAATGTACCGGAGAAATAGTCCACAGATAGTCCGAAAGCAAATGCAATAAGTAATAGCAGAACTCTGTTAATGGTAAATGGCAGCCAAAGGATAAATAAAAAGTATAGATAGGGAACGATAAATTGATGCAATGGTGGCACACGATTCAAGATGAACACCTGTATCAGGACGAACAAAACAAAGCGGGCAATATTTTTTAAGATACTAATCATCTGTCTTCTGAACTTTTACTTCTAAATTTCTTTGTTCCTCATAGCGCACATTCTTAACCAGATACACATATTGCAATGTGGCAAAATTGGTAGATGCTTTCACTTTCAAAGTATAAAAATTACTTGAAGGAGTAGCAGATACGCCCGCTACAGTACCGACAATGATATTAGATGGGAAATTGGCCGAGTAGTTACTCGTCACCACCGTATCGCCAATAACCACTTTCACGCCTTTTCCAATATTCTTAAGTGTAAGAAAATAAGGACTCTCACCATTCCATTCAATACTTCCCGCACTATTATCTTTTTTCATCATGGCACTCACACGGCTATTCCGGTTCAAAGCACTCATTACCATCGAAAAGTTATCGCTCACATACACCACCACACCCACAACGCCTTGTGGACAGACCACACTCATGCCCACTTGAACGCCTTGTGCAGCACCACGCTCCAGCGTTAGAAAATTGTTTTGAAGTGTAATGGAGTTACCTACTACTTTGGCTGGCAAGAAAGTGTACTTCCTGTATCTTCCTAAGGAGTCTTTTAGCGTAGAATCCAACACTTTTTTAAGTGAACTATCAGGTGCAATGGAGTTGGCCACCAATTGATACCTCAAACGACTGTTTTCTTCGGCTAGTTGCTTATTGGTTTCCTTGAGGCTGAAATAATAGAAGAAGTCGTTATGACCTTTATTGATGGTACCTATCACTTCATTGCCATAGAAAGAAAAGAAGGCTTCGTGTGTCTTACTACTTTTGTTCAGCAACAGAATACAGATTATCTGCAACGTCATGAAGCAGATAAACGTAAAATAGGTGCGTATAAAAAGTATAATATTCTTCATCCTCGAACAAAAAAGAAAGTCTAAATCTTAAATCATAAATTTAAGTTTTAGACTTATTAATCAAATCATTTAAACATTATTTCATGATAAATGGATAACGTTGGTAGTTTTTCAATCCTAAACCTGTACCTCTTACCACACTCTTCAGTGGATCTTCTGCAATATGTACAGGCAATTTAATTTTGGCAGCCAAACGCTTATCCAAGCCACGGAGCAAGGCACCACCGCCAGTAAGGTATAGACCACGCTTGTAAATATCAGATGCCAACTCAGGCGGAGTTGCTTCCAATGCCTTCAAAATCGCTTCTTCTATTTTAAAGATACTCTTATCCAATGCTTCGGCTATTTCTTGATAACTTACCATGATTTGTTTAGGAATACCAGTTACCAGATCTCGTCCGTTTACAGGTAAATCATCAGGAGGATTATCTAAATCCTTCATGGCAGCACCTACTTGAATCTTTATCTGTTCTGCCGTACGCTCACCAATCAATAAGCTATGGTATCTACGTAAAGACTCCATGATATCAGCAGTAAATTCATCACCCGCAATACGAATACTCTGGTCACAAACAATACCTGCCAAAGCAATAACGGTAATACCGGTAGTACCACCTCCGATGTCGATAATCATGTTACCTACTGGTTCTTCTACATCAATTCCAATACCCAAAGCCGCAGCCATAGGCTCATGAATCATGTATACTTCCTTTGCACCTGCTTGTTCCGCACTGTCACGCACCGCACGTTTTTCTACTTCGGTAATAGAAGATGGAATACAAATCAGCATCCTCCAGCTTGGTGGGAACAAAGGTTTCTTGGGATAAACCAGTTTAATCAACTCCCTAATCATCAGTTCGGCAGCATTAAAGTCGGCAATTACCCCATCTTTCAATGGTCTGACTGTACGGATGCTTTCATGCGTTTTTTCGTGCATCAACAATGCACGTTTACCTACTGCCAAAACTTCTTTGGGGTTATTCCGATTTAGTGCAATGATGGAGGGTTCATTTACCACTATTTCGTCGTTATGTATGATGAGGGTATTGGCGGTGCCAAGGTCAATCGCTATTTCTTGCGTAAAAAAATTAAATAATGCCATTATATGAAAACTGTCTTTAAATCTATTAAAATGCTAGCTGCAAAAGTGGAAGAAAAAATGGAATAAACAACCCTTTATTTTATTTATTGCAAATAAAGTGTATAAAGCTTGTTTGTAGAGGAGATATATGCAGGTTTTTACTAAAGCTAAGCGCATGAAAAAACATTTGGATAACTAGCTATTCTCTATCATTATCTATTAAACACAAGTCATATATTTGATAAGTTTAACTTCCTACATATTATTGGTGGTAAAAAACAAGAATAACGGCGAAAATAGTTGGGCGTAACTTTATGGAAATTTCTCAAATTTGAATCTACTGAAAAACAAAAAAATGAAAAAAACTATTTTAATTCTTTGTATTACTCTTTTTACGACAATTGCTAATGGTCAGACAAAAAGCAATAACGAAATCTATTCTGATGGTGTTTCAAAAACCAAAGTTCGACCAGATGTTGCCATACTAACATTATCAATTGAAAAGACTGATAGCGTTGAAAAAAAAGCAATTCAATATCTTAATGAAGAAATAGAAAAATTAACTAATGTGGTTTTTGAGTTAGGGTTTGACAAATCGCAGATAAGTATTTCAGAATACAAAATATCTTCAAGCCTACGAGATGACGATAGAAAAAAGTTTACAGCGACAAATGAATTGAAGATTGAATTTGCCTTGAATACTAAATTGGTTGACGCCTTTTATAAATCTATTCAAAAAAATAGTTTGACAGATATAGACATTTCATTTGACACCAAACTTTCTGACAGTTTAGAAAAAACAACTAGATTTAATTTAGTGCAACAAGCAATAAGCGATGCGGTTCAAAATGCAACGAATATTGCAACAGCATTGAAAGTAAAAATTGGAGACGTAAAGCAAGTAATTAAAACCAAAGATGCTTTCTATGGGCAAGCTCCCAAAATTGAGATTATGAAGTTTACACCTCCCAAAATTATTGAAGACACAAAAATAAAATATAGCACCTCTTTTGACAAATTTGAAGTGACACAAGTTGACATTGAAGAAAGAATTACAATTGTATTTGAAATTAAAAAATAAACAAAAACGAACGACTGGATAAACAAAACAATATGAGCGTTCCTGCGGAAAATGAAATTTATAGCTCGAGAGAACTAAACGCTTCCTGCGAGGTCGTTTATCAGGCATTTGCCAATCCGCAACAATTAGCAAAATGGTGGGGACCAGAAGGTTTCACCAACACCATTCACGAATTTGATTTACGCCCTCAAGGAAAGTGGCGCTTAACCATGCACGGTCCACAGAAAGGCAATTACGAAAACGCTGCTATCTTCAAACAAGTAATTCCCAATAAATTAATTTCCTGGACTAGGGTTTCGCAGCCTTTGTTTGATATGGAAGTAGTTTTTGAATCAATAGATAATTCAAAATCTATCATATCCTTCCGCATGATTTTTAATACTTTTGAGGAATTCAACAAAATGAAGGAATTTGTTGTGCCTAAAAACGAAGAAAACTTTGACAGGCTGGAGCGATTACTACTCGATCTTGATTAGCCTGACTCCTGCAAGTAAGCCTTACTAAACAGGCAAAGTAAACCAGAACCTGTAGTCTTAGTTGAGGATGCTCTTTACCCGTTCATTTGCTATTATTTTTCTCCGTTACCACAAGTCAAATCCAAGTGTCACACCAACTGCCTGCTGTCCTAATATTGCTAAATCATAATTTTTATACTTACTAATATTATACAAAAAATAAATTTAGCCATTTCTAAAACTGTGAATTATATAAATTAAAGATAAAGTCCTGTAACAACGCCCCCACCCTACTACTGCAACTTTGCACAGTAACAATTAAGTTACAATTAAAACAAACAGAATGAAAAAGTTTTTAGTAGTAAGTATGGTTACCCTTTTTATGGTGAACATGGTGGGCGCACAAGAAAGTAGAAGTGACAACAGAAGTGGGGTACATTTTGGGTTGAAAGCTGGTATTAACCATTCCAACATGTACGATTCTAAAACGCAAGACTTTAGCGCTGATGCTAAGTTTGGTTTTGCAGGTGGTGCTTTTCTAACGCTCCCCCTCGGTAGCTTTATCGGCATACAGCCCGAGGTTTTGTATTCGCAAAAGGGTTTTAAGGGATCGGGGATAATCCTAGGTCAATCGTACAATTTCACACGTACTACAAATTACATTGATGTGCCGATATTCTTAGCAATCAAGCCTATTTCTGTAGTTACTGTCTTGGTAGGACCGCAGTTCTCGTTTCTGCTATCACAAAAAGATAATTTTACAACTACCGCTTACAGCAGCAATCAGGAAAAAGAATTTAATAACGACAACCTACGCAAAAACATGCTGTGTTTTGTGGGTGGGTTAGACTTTAATGTTCATCCAGTTATCATTGGTGCAAGGGTAGGCTGGGATTTTCAGAATAATAATGGCGATGGCACTTCTAGTACGCCTAGGTATAAAAACTCATGGTTACAGTTAACACTTGGTGTTAGACTTTAATAATGTGGAGATAGCGGCAAAAAGAATGTTCGTGCCTGACTAAGCACGAACTTTTTTATTTAAAAGTATAATTGAAGATATAATGACTCATACTGCATATCTATCTTTAGCTAAGCAGTATTACGGTAATCATAGCTAGTCTGTAAACATCTGTAACTCGTTCATCACTCTTCAATAGACTACCAAAATTGTATCTTAATACGAAAAAAAATGCCAATCAATATTTCTAATGATTGGCGCTTTCGTTTCGTTGTGTATGTTTACTCAGTCTACTTAATCTTTATAACCATCTTATTTGCTACTTTTAAGTCATCAACTGGCTTGACTAATAGTTAAGCCTTACTAAACAGGTAACGTAAACCAGAACTTAGAGCCTTCGTTGAGGATGCTCTCTACCCCAATAGTACCTTTGTTTTTCTCCACAAATTCCTTGCAGAGCAACAAACCCAATCCTGTTCCTTTTTCATTGTTGGTACCTAGCGTAGTAAAGACGTTTTCTATACTACTGAATATCTTTTTTACATTCTCTTCAGAAATGCCAACCCCTGTATCGGCAATGGTTATTTTCACTTGTCCCTCGTTCACTTCACTATCAATCGTAATCTTTCCATCTGCCTTGCAGAACTTAATGGCATTGGCTACCAAGTTTCTCAATACAACATCTATCATGTTTTTATCGGCAAAGGCAATGGTGTTGGCAGGTATATTATTGGTGATAGTAACCCCTTTCTCGGCAGATAACTTCTCAAAAAGGTTTAGTTCGGTTTCGGCAAGCACCCCGATGTCAACATGACCTGGTGAAACAACAAATCCTTTCAACTGAGACTTTGACCAATGCAGTAGGTTTTCTAATAAATCTAAAGTAGTCGTTACTCCTTTGTTGAGTTGAGGCACTATAGCCTGAAACTTTTCTTGAGACAAAGAACCCCTGACCAATAAACCCAGGATACCTTTCAGATTGACCAGCGGACTCTTTAAATCGTGGGAAACAATGGAAAACAAACGGTCTTTGATACTACTTAGTTCTCTGATATTCTCTGCTTGTAAGGATATCTGTTCATTCTTTTGTACCAACTCCATATTGGCGGCTTTGAACTTACTACTTGAATAATAAAATAAAAACGCAATACATATTACCATGAACAATACTAAAGAGATGATGATAATTGCAAAACGATCGTTCTTTAAAACGGCATCTTTCTTTAGGCCTTTTGCCATTATCTCTGCTAGTTCTTCATCTCTCTTCACATTTTCATACGCTTGCATTATGTTGAGGTTTAGGGAAGTCTCTATTTTTAGTTTGGAATTGATGTAAAGGGTTTTGTATTTTAATGCTTCGGAAAACTTATTTTCCTTTTCCAGCAGTTGACTGTAAATATCATAAGCATTGATCAAGTTTTCTTTAAAGTCGGTTTCCTCGGCAAGCTTTAGTCCTTTTTGCACATTGATTGTTGCATTGGAGAAATCATTCATAGCTAAACTTATTTTAGCAAGAACAAGGTATTCTGCAGCTGAAGCATAGAGATTGTTGGCAGGTTCGGAGATAGCAATTCCCTTCAATGCATATTCTTTAGCTAAAGCATACTCTTTTTTTAAGTAGTAGGTTTCTGCATAGTTAGTATAGATGTAGTCTAGTAAGTAATTGTCCTGCCTCAAACTAACCTTTTCTGCTAGTTGAATATGATAAAGTGCACTGTCGGCATTGTTCGATTTAAAATAGCCGTCGGAAAGAGCAATATAGCTGATGCAAATTGACAGCGAGTCTTTTGTTTTAGAAAAGAATTCTAAGCATTGCTCATAGTACTTGATTGACAGAACATAATTTCCTATTTCATTATAGCATACGCCCAGATTCATCTTGGCCATTCCAAGCCCCCTCAGGTCTTTAATTTGATTGGCAACTTGTATGTTTTGATTGATATATCCAATAGCCTCCGCAATTTTACCAACTTGCTCATATCCCTGACTTAACAAACACAATAAAGAACTTTGTCTTTTTTTATCATCAATGTTTTGAGCAATTTTAAGTGCATCTTCGGAGTAACTAATTAGCCTTTTAGCATCTGCATCAATCAATAAGCCAGAGTTATCAAGCAAGATATCAATCTTTGAAGTATCTACTTTGCATTTATTATATTGATTCAGTACGCTATCTACTTTTCTAACCTGTGCCAAAGATGTGCTATCTGCCAGCAGGAATAAAAGACAAAATAGCAAACCTATTTTCATTGTTATTTTTTTAAAATGATCAATCAACAGAAAGGGATATAATTTAAAATGCATTTCTGCATATTATGACAAAAACTTCCAATGGACGTTGATTATAACGTGCTAAGTAATTTTTACCCGGACAAATGTATAGGTTTATAGTATAAGTCTCTAGCGGGCTTTTGATTAAACTATATTAAACAATTTACAAATAAAAGCAAGTTGTTGACTACAGCCAATAGAATAATCTAAATCTCTAAACGAAATAATACCGGATGAACTTCAATTCTTTCAAGAATTGTTTCGCTAAGAAGATTACTAAATAACATTCTTATAAATGATGTTCACTTGCTTTGCTAAATATCATGAACTTTGCCATTCTTTTCCAAGTGTTCCTTCTGGTAAAACACTAAAATATGAATAGGAAATCTTTCATTAAACACCTGGCAGCAATGCCACTAATAGCAAGTAGTATGAATCTGAATGAATTGAAGACAATTACGGATGGGTTTGAATCTACCCAAAAGATGCCCGTATTATTTATAGGACACGGTAATCCAATGAATGCCATTTATGATAACAGCTTTACACAATCGCTAAATAAACTAGGCAAAAGTCTGGAGAAGCCCCATGCCATATTGGTTATTTCGGCACACTGGCAAACCATTGGCACGTATGTAAGTACCAATCCATGGCCACAGACAATCTATGACTTTGGCGGATTTCCTAAGGAGTTATCTGAAGTGAAATATGAACCAAAGGGGCATCCTAAGCTGGCGAAAGAGTTGATTGAAACAGTAACTTCTATTGCGGTAAAAGAAAACATAGACATGGGCTTGGATCATGGCGCATGGACCATATTGAAACATATTTATCCCAATTCAGATGTACCTGTGTTTGAAATGAGTATTGACTTTGAGAAGTCTCCTGCATTTCATTACAATCTGGGTCGTGAATTGAGCAAACTAAGAAACAAGGGAGTATTGATAATTGGAAGTGGCAATATTGTTCACAATCTAAGGTTGCTCGACTGGAACAATGCCTATGGAAAACCATTTGACTGGGCACAAGACTTTGACTTGTTTGTGAAGCATCATATTGACAATAGAAACTTTCTACCATTGGTGGAATATGAAAAGTATGGTAAAGCAGCTCTACTATCTGTGCCAACAAATGACCATTATCTTCCCATGATGTACACTTTGGGATTGGCTGATGCCAATGAGCCTATTAAATATATCTATGAGGGATATGAGTTTGGCAGTTTGAGTATGCGTTGTTTTCAGATAGGATAGACTGTTGACGGTTAACCTTATACCGTTTACCGTTAGTGGTCTACCTGCTTTATCATTTCAATATGTTCAATATCATCTTCTAAATACATGTCGCTGGATTGCTGAAAGCCAAAGCTTTCATAGAATTTTCGCAGGTATAATTGTGCCCCAATCTTTATGTCCTCTGTTCCAAACAATTCGTAACACCTTTTGATAGACTCTTCCATCAATGCCCTGCCAGCACCAGTGCCACGATGTCCAGGAGAAGTAACAACCCTGCCAATACTCATTAGTTTATAGGCTGTGTCTTTTCCTAATAAGCGGGTGGTTGCTATCAATTCATCATTTGAGTAGCCCATCAGGTGATAGGCTACCTGATCTTTATTATCCATATCCAGAAATACACAGTTCTGCTCTACCACAAACACTTCACTTCTTAAACGAAGGATTGCATAAAGTTCTTGTGGGGTAAGATCATGGAAAGGCTTGCAAAGCCAGGTAAGTTTCAGCGTATTCATGAAAAAGATTTAATTGACCGTAATATCGTTGACCGATAACCGTTTACCGCCTCTACACCTATACCGCAAAATTCGGTTAACGGTCAACGATACAACACTTTCACCACATAATGTTGCTTCAATTCGCTTTCGCGGGTTCTATAATTGATGAAAGAGCCAGTAAGTTCACTCACATGAAAAAAGTTAAATGCCTTTGGTATATTGGTCCTAAAGCCACTATTCTTTAAAGAATCAAGTCCTTGCTTGTTTGTGTAGACTATCACAGGAGATTGTTTAGCCCTTATTTTCAACGTATCCATATTCCCAAAGAAAATAGTTTTATGAGTATAGAAAGTAAATGAATAGGAGTTTTCATTGAACATCATTGCACTACTGACATCTGGGAAATTATTATTTACATAACCTGCAGCCTTACTGCCAGACTGATACTGCAACAACGAAGGATAGATGCAGGTATTGAGAAATAAAAATACCCCTACAGACGCAATAAAGCTTTTGCCCAATGCAGCAGTTAGGGGCGATTTATTGAATAATAACAAACAGGCAGTTGCAGTTGCTGCAAACAAAACAA
>CANGFK010000060.1 GCA_947452925.1 Chitinophagaceae bacterium
GAGGTATAATTATGACAAAAAAGACCTTGATTACTCAAGAACAACTTATGGTGGTTTACAAACGACTGATGCTGCATTGTTAACATTGAAGAAAGCAGTCTATTCTAACCAAGCATTCAGTACAAGTGCCGACAACACCAACTTGTCTGCAAACCTTACTATTTCTTATCGTCCTAGCGATAACCTAAATGCGTATGCTACCTACTCAAACAACTACAAGTCTGTTGGTTTGAACTTAGGCGGTTTACCAACAATTGGAACCAGCGATACTGCCGATTTATCATTGGTAAAAGTGAAACCAGAATATGTACAACACTATGAAGTAGGTGTAAAAACAAGACCTTTCCAAGGCGCTACTTTAAATGTTACTGTATTTAACACAGACATTAAAGACTATCAAACTACCGTACAAGATGCTAATATATCTTTAAACAGAGGGTATTTGGCCAACGCCGAAAAGGTTAATGTAAAAGGGGTTGAAGTAGATGCTCGTTACCAATACACCGCAGATTTCAGTGCTAATGCTTCATTAGCTTACACAGAAGGGAAATATGTGTCTTTTAGAAATGCACCGCTTCCATTAGAAGAAACTGGCAAAACAGTGCTTGACCCTACTACCGGAAAACAAGTAACAGCATTGAAAGATGCTTCTGGCGGAACTTTACCAGGTATTTCTAAATGGAATGTTTCTGGAGGTTTTGATTGGAACTTTACTAAAGGTAAATTCTTAAATAGAACAGGTAAATTCTTCTTGGCATCTGATGCTTCTTACCGTTCAGACTACTCTTCAAACCCAACTCCTTCCGCAGTGTTGAACATTAATGGTTATGCATTGCTTAATTCTCGTGTAGGATTTAAGTCAGATAACTTCAGCTTCTTTGTTTGGGGTAGAAACTTAACTGGTACAAACTATTTTGAGCAATTGCAGGCAGCAGCAGGTAATTCAGGATTGTATGCGGGTGTACTTGGGGATCCAAGAACCTATGGCGCAACCGTACGTTTCAACTTTTAGAATAAAGTATCTTCAAAATTAATATTGGGTGGCTTAGAACAGTTTACCCAAATATGAACCAAAGTAAAAAGTGGTCAAAAAGAATACAATATTCTTTTTGACCACTTAGTTTTTTAGCCCGTCCGTTCATAATGCATGTTTGCATTTTCATTTTGCATGAATAACATACTGCTGAAAATATCTATCTATTAGTAGAAGAATATAGTGTAGCGTTTATTTAGATTACGGTGATTAAGGTTACTAAAAAGATTCTCCAATATCAAGATACAATCCTTTATTGCCATCCTTTGCAAAAGCAACATCTAAGCGGATATTGAGGCGATTACTCTTGTTTACAGCATATCTTAATCCTCCCCCAATAGAATATTTCATTGATTGAATGCCATAGTCAGCAACATCATTAGCAACATCTCCAATGCCACCAAAAGCCACAGCGCCAAAACGTTTATAGATGGGGACTCTATACTCGGATTGCATATAATATGCTTCTTTGCCTCTATATCGTCCCCTGTAAAAACCCCTTATGCTATTGGTTCCACCAAATAATGCGAGGCTGCGTAGTGGGATGTGTGTGCCATAATTGGACTGATAATAAGCTTGCAGTGCCACTACTTTCCCCTTGCCAATGCCACAATATCTTCGTAAGTCTAGCGTGAGTGTATTGAACTGATAATCGGAACTAAGCAGCTTACTAAACCCAAGTATTTGCAATTGATAAAATCCACCTTGGGTACTAGCAAAAGCATCATTGCGGGAATCGTAGGTAATGCTCCCACCAATCCCGATAGTTTTATAGGGATGCCTGCCTTTTACATTTTGTTGCTCAAAAAGGCCCTCATGATTGTAGTGGATGTGTGCTATATCCTGCATCTGCGCTCTGAATCCCAGATAGAAGTTCTTCTTTATCTGCTTCATCAAATGCCCAGAGAGATAGTATTGTTCGTAGCGATAAATTTCCAATGCGCTATCTGGTGTTTTGTTACCTAGTCCCCAGAATTTTTCAGGATAATTGCGATAGGAGACCTCCCCATCCAACATGTAGTTATTTTTTGGAAAGAACAGTTTACCCATCATGCCAACAAATAGTTGTTTTTGGGTAGTATAAACTAGGGCACCATATACCTGCGAAGTTTTAGTTTCGCTGTAATACTTGCCCATAGTAAAAGTAGATAGTCCAGCTAATCCATAAGCAAATCCTGTTTCCTTTGCTTTGGCAAAAACGGGTAAGACCAAAGTATGCTTTTTAGGCAAGGAGTCGGACTGTGCTTGGCTATGCAGTGTGTATAGGAGCAATAAAGCTGATAACAATCCAAATCTCATCAGAGTAGTTAGTTTATGCTTCAAATATAATGTAATTTGATTTTCGAGGACATAAAACTGAATAGTTTAGAGGTGGGTTTCATATTAAATTATAGGACCAATGTCATGATAAACTAGTTAGATAAATGCTAAGTCATTACTTTTACCGCCCAAGGATTTTGGTTAATAAAAGAAAATAACGAATGAGTAAAGAAATTACATCGAGAGAACAAGACTATTCACAGTGGTATAACGATTTAATAATAAAAGGTGGCCTTGCAGATTACACTGCTGTGCGCGGTTGTATGGTAATAAAGCCTTATGGTTTTGCCCTTTGGGAAAATATGCGCGATGTGCTGGATAAGATGTTTAAGGACACCGGACATCAGAACGCCTATTTCCCTTTGTTTGTTCCTAAAAGTTTGTTTGAAGCGGAAGAAAAGAATGCGGAAGGCTTTGCAAAAGAATGTGCAGTGGTAACACATTATCGTTTGAAGACCGATCCAAACAATAAAGCAAAACTGATTGTAGACCCAGAGGCTAAGTTGGAAGAAGAGCTTATTGTGAGACCAACCAGTGAAGCAATTATCTGGAGTACTTATAAAGGATGGATTCAAAGTTACCGTGACTTGCCTATTTTAATCAATCAGTGGGCCAATGTGGTTCGTTGGGAAATGCGTACACGTTTGTTTTTGCGTACGGCAGAGTTTCTTTGGCAGGAAGGACATACGGCTCATTCAACAAAAAAAGAAGCAGTAGAGGAAGCGGAAAGAATGTTGGAAGTATATGCTGACTTTGCTGAGAACTATATGGCAATGCCAGTGATAAAAGGGATTAAAAGCCCTAACGAACGTTTTGCTGGCGCAGAAGAAACCTATTGTATTGAGGCTTTGATGCAAGATGGTAAAGCTTTGCAAGCAGGTACTTCTCATTTCTTAGGTCAAAACTTTGCAAAAGCATTCGATGTTAAGTTTAGCGATAAAGAGAATAAGTTAGACTATGTATGGGCAACAAGTTGGGGCGTTAGTACCCGTTTGATTGGTGCATTAGTAATGGCTCATAGTGATGATGATGGATTGGTACTTCCACCTAAAATTGCTCCGTTGCAAGTGGTGATTGTTCCCATATTCAAAGGGGA
Organism: Chitinophagaceae bacterium; assembly: GCA_947452925.1. Lineage (GTDB taxonomy): Bacteria > Bacteroidota > Bacteroidia > Chitinophagales > Chitinophagaceae > Parasediminibacterium. The sequence continues at coordinate 3,450 of CANGFK010000060.1, forward strand.
CGAACAAAAGGCAATGATTGATAACAAGGTTTCAGAAATAACAAAGGAACTGAAAGAATTGGGTATTCGTGTAAAGTATGATGACAACGAAAACACGCGTCCAGGCTGGAAGTTTGCTCAATATGAAATGCAAGGTGTACCTGTTCGCATTGCTATTGGAGCAAGAGATTTAGAGAATAATGTGGTAGAAGTTGCCAGAAGAGATACGAAAGTAAAAACAACAGTAGATATCAGTGGAATCGCCCATTACGTAAAAGAATTGTTGGACGAAATTCAACTGCAGATCTTCAATAAAGCAAAACAGTATACAGAAGATCATATTACCCCTGCCGATACTTGGGAAGAGTTTATTGACTTATTGGATAACAAAACAGGATTCGTTTCTGCACATTGGGATGGTACGCCAGAGACTGAGGAAAAGATAAAGGAATTGACTAAGGCAACCATACGTTGTATCCCTTTGAATAATCCTCTGGAAGATGGCAAATGTATCCTCACTGGAAATCCGTCTACACAAAGAGTGTTGTTTGCAAGGGCTTATTAACTTTATCTAAAGTCATCTCACTTTGGAGAGGACTTTACAATCTGAATCCTCTAAGGAATTCTTCTACGGGCATGCGCTTCTTACCTTCTAATTGTAAGTCGGTGATGTGGATGTACCCATCCGCGCAGCTGAATTTAAGGTAAGTCTTGTTGTCTGTGCTAGACCTGCCCACTTCAGTGTTGTGTGTGGTGATTTCTTTGTTACAAGCGAATATTTTCAATTTCTTTTCATTGATAAAAGTAAACGCGGCAGGGTAGGGGGACAATCCTCTTATCTTGTTGTGAATACTAGCTGCAGATAGATTCCAATCCATCTGGCAAGTTTCTGTGAATATTTTAGGGGCATGGTTTAAGGGGCTTTCCGTTAACCGTTCACCGTTTACCGAGGGGTGATTACTGTCAACGGTCAACGGTAATCGGTCGACGGTTGTCGGTAAACATTCCTGCTGCGATTTAGGAGAAACACTGTCATCTAACAATCCTTTTATCGTTTGCACTAAAGTATCTGCTCCAACCAACATCATTCTATCGTGCAGTTCACCTGCCGTTTCATTATCTCCGATAGGAATAGGTGTTTGTAATAAAATATCTCCTGTATCTATTGCATGTTGCAACTTGAAAGTAGTTACGCCTGTCACCTTCTCCCCATTAATTACTGCCCAATTGATGGGGGCAGCACCACGATATTGCGGCAATAAAGAACCGTGTACATTGATTGTTCCCATTGGCGGCATATCCCATACAACAACTGGTAACATTCTAAAGGCAACTACTACTTGTACATCTGCTTTCAATGCTTTTAGCTCTTCTAAAAATGCAGGATTCTTTAGTTTTTCTGGTTGCAATACGTTTAATCCTTTTGATACGGCATATTTCTTCACGGCACTTTCTGTCAGCTGCATTCCTCTGCCCGCAGGCTTGTCCGGTGCCGTAACAACACCTACAATGTTGCATCCTGCTTGCACCAAAGCATCAAGAGATGCTACCGCGAAGTCGGGTGTGCCTAAGAAAACAATACGTAAATCAGCTAAAATCATGCAGCAAAACTAAGTGCTACAAACTGCAAATAATGAGTGAAATAAAAAATGTTTAAAGCAGCAAAGAGAACAGTAAATGACATCCCTAGTAAGTTGAGGTTTTAACATTTCTAAAGATTAGTTGTTAAATGAGCATATTTTATCTGTTCTTGTTAACAATCATTATCTTTAAAGAAATCATTTAAGTTACTTTTGCGACCGATTAATAAATAAAAATGAAGAAGACACATATTGCAATGTTGGTATTGATAGTTGTTGCTATCACTGTTTTGATAAGTTTTACAGGCAATTTAACTACCTACGAAACCATCGCTTCTGCAAAGCAAAAAGATGGTAAGTTCGTAAACTTGATTGCGAAGCTAGACAAAAGTCAGCCAATGGAATATGATGCAGCAAAAGATCCTAATTATCTTGCTTTCACCGCTGTAGATACACTTGGAGGTACTGTGAAAGTAATCTATCGTAATTCAAAACCAACAGACATGGAGAAGTGTGAGCGTATTGTTTTAAAAGGCAAAATGCAAGGTGACCACTTTGAATGTAAAGACATACTTTTAAAATGTCCTAGCAAATACAAAGACGATGCTGCTGCTGCTACCAATGCGGCACAAACTGCTGGGGAGTCTGCCACAAATGGAGGTTACACAAGTGCAGACAGTATTGCTAAAAAGGCAACTCCCGCATACTAATCAGATTAATCCGTTCACATTCTCAATTTATTGCACCCAAAGTGCATAGTTTAAAAACGCTTTATGCATTATTCGGACGAACATTTACTATACGGTCAGATTGGTCATTTCTTCAATATTCTTTCTTTTATTGCTTCCCTGCTTGCTACCATTTCTTTCTTTTGGTCCAACAACATCAAGGCTGAAAGTGCATCTCTGATACAAGAAAAACAAAGTTGGTTACGTTTTGCAAGATTCTGTTTCTTTATTGAGACTATCTCTGTACTTGTTGGTTTTGCAACACTCTATTACATTATTTCTCATCACTTATTCGAGTATAAATATGCTTGGGAGCATAGTGATAAAGGATTGCAGGTACAATATCTTTTCAGTTGTTTCTGGGAAGGGCAAGAAGGCAGCTTTATGTTATGGACTTTCTGGAATTGTGTACTCGGATGGCTACTTATTTGGCGTGCAAAAGAATGGGAAGCCGGTACATTGACCGTTGTAAGTTTTGCCCAATTTATTTTGGGAAGTATGTTGGTCGGTTTCTACTTTTATGGGGCTAAACTAGGAAGTAGTCCCTTCGCTTTGCTTCGGAATGAAGGAATTCTGGACAATGCCCCCATCTTTCAAGATGTAATAAATGGTGGTTTAAGAAGCGATTATCTTACACTGATAAAAGATGGTCAGGGATTGAATACCCTTTTGCAAAACTATTGGATGGTTATACATCCACCCATCCTGTTCTTAGGTTTTGCGAGTACAATTGTACCATTTGCTTTTGCTCTAGCTGGCTTATATAATAAAGACCATAACTGGGTAAAGCCAGCATTGCCTTGGGCTGCATTTAGTGGTGGTATCCTATGTTTGGGTATCATGATGGGGGCCGCTTGGGCTTATGAAAGTCTTACTTTCGGGGGCTATTGGGCTTGGGATCCTGTAGAAAACGCTTCCCTTGTTCCTTGGATGGTGATGGTAGCTGGTTTGCACACTAACATGATTTATAAAACGACGGGCTACAGTCTCCGAACGACCTATTTCTTTTATATACTCAGCTTTTTGTTGGTATTATACTCCACTTTCCTTACCCGTAGTGGCGTATTGGGCGACACTTCTGTGCATGCTTTCACTGACCTCGGCATGAACACACAATTGCTGGTATTCCTATTGATATTTGTTATCCCAGCTTTCTTTATATACAGCATTCGCTACAAATCTATTCCCACTATTGTAAAAGAAGAAAGTACTTATAGCCGTGAGTTCTGGATGTTTATTGGGTCATTGGTACTATTTCTTTCTGCAGTATTAATTATCCTTAAGACATCAGTTCCAATTTATAATAAACTGTTCGATCAAAAGCTAGCTTCCTCAGAAGATCCAGTTTTTGCATACAATCAGGTTCAGATTTTTGTCTGCATTATCATTGGGTTATTGACTGCCGTAACGCAGTACCTGAAATATAAGGATACGCCTCGCGGACAATTCACAAAAAAGATATGGTTGCCTACTTCTATTGCGTTGGTGGCAAGTGTATCAATCAGTGTGTTTGGCTCTATCAGCTATACCCAAAAGGGAGCAGGTTTCTTGGGCGCAATCCATGTTGCCATCTTCGCTGCTGTATATGCAACTATTGCCAATGCAGGATATATTTGGTTGGTATTAAGTGGAAAAATAAAGGCAGCTGGTGCATCAGTGGCACATATTGGGTTTGGATTGATACTCGTTGGGATATTGCTTTCATCTAGTAAAAAGACGGTGCTCAGTTGGAATACAACTGGTATTTCTATTTTTCAGAAAGATAAAAAAGAAGACCCTGCCGAGAATATTACCCTCTTTAAAGGTGTTGCCACCGACATGGGCAAGTACATGGTTACGTATGCACGGGATACTTTTAATGAGAAAGAACGCAAGCGTTTCTTCGAGATAAAGTTTGCTTCTAAAACATCAGATGAGCAGTTCTTTTTATATCCAGATTTGATTAAAAATAACAAAGGTGCAGAGGGTTTCGCCGCCAATCCTGCTAGCAAACATTATTGGTACAAGGACATATTCGTCTACATATCTTCTTACAAAGAGAATAATGCCGCCGACACAGCCAAGTTTGTTGGGCGAGAATTAAAGGTAGGGGATACCTTGTTTTACAGTAGCGGATTGATGATTTTGCATAAGGTAGATGTTAATCCTGCAGAACAAAAAGACCGTGTAAAGGATGGAGAGACTTCATTATTCATGAATATGGAAGTGATTGCAAAAGACGGGAGAAGATACAAAGCATTTCCTGGGATTGCCTTAAAAGGAACTGAACTACGCGATTTGCCAGATAGTATCATCTCTCAGAATCTAATATTGAAATTCAATAAAGTAGTTGACCAGAAGCAAGGGAAGTTAGAATTGGGCGTAAAAGAAAGTTCAGCCATCACTGATCTTGTTACCCTGAAAGTATATGAGTTCCCGATGATATTGGTTTTGTGGATTGGCGTTATCATTACTGTCATTGGTTTCTTTATGTCTGTTTATCAGCGAGTGAGAAGATAGTTATTAGATCACTACACAGAAAATCCATTGAAGATTGCTTCAAGATATTTTTTTATTCTAAAGCTGCTATTTCTAGGTTTCCAGTCCCAAATAAACCAACTACTATCTTATTTATATATCAATATAGAGACTATTGTTGGTCTAAATTGACCTCCAGGGTCATGTAACTACGTACGTGAGAGAGAACCTAGGACGTCTCAGCTACTTCACTTTTTCTTTTACTTCCTGCAATTTTAATAGAGCCTCCACGGGAGTTAGTCTATTGATATCTATTGCGGCCAATATTTGTCTTATCTCATCAAATGTTTGAGAGTGTGCATCAAAGATGGAAAGTTGCATTTGTGGTGCGGCAATACTTTTAACTGCTTTACGTGTGTTGGCAAGGTTTACCGTTGACCGCATTCCGTCAACCGAAGACGCATCCCCATCGGTTAACGGTAAACGGTCAACAGTATGCGGTTCACGGTCAACGGTAGATTCGTCATCCACATGTTTCGCTTCTAGTTGTTTCAAGATGTCATTGGCGCGTTCAATCAGTGAAGGTGGCATACCCGCCATCTTAGCTACATGAATACCAAAGCTGTGCGTACTTCCGCCTGGAGCAAGCTTGCGCAGGAAAATGATTTTATTTGCAATCTCTTTGTTGGTGACATGGAAATTTTTTACTTGTGGCAATTTCTCTTCCAACTCATTCAGCTCGTGATAGTGCGTAGCGAATAAAGTTTTGGGCGCAAAAGGTGAGTTGTGCAGAAACTCCACAATACTCCAGGCTATAGAAATGCCATCATACGTAGAAGTGCCGCGTCCTATTTCATCTAGTAAAACAAGGCTTCTTTGCGATATATTATTGATGATACTTGCCGTTTCATTCATCTCCACCATAAAGGTACTTTCACCCCCACTCAGGTTATCGCTAGCACCAACACGCGTAAATATTTTATCAGTTAATGGAATCTTTGCAGAGGTTGCAGGCACAAAGCTGCCTATATGCGCCATCAAAGTAATGAGGGCTGTCTGCCGTAATATCGCACTCTTACCACTCATATTGGGGCCTGTAAGAATGATAATCTGTTGCTCGTCGGGACTTAAATAAATGTCATTAGCTACATACAATTCTCCCGGAGGAAGATTGCGTTCTATTACTGGGTGGCGGCTTTCGGATAAATCTAAAGTGAGCCCATCATGAATTTCAGGCTTCTTATAATTGTATTGCAATGCATTCTCTGCAAAACAAAGCATACAATCCAGGATGGCAAGGATGTTTCCGTTAACTTGTATAGGTGCAATGTAATCTTGTAGGGCAAGTAATAGTTTATCATACAAATCAAGTTCTATGGCAAGCATTTTATCTTCTGCTCCCATTATCTTTTCCTCGTATTCCTTTAGTTCTGGGGTAATATATCGTTCTGCGTTGGCAAGAGTTTGCTTACGAATCCACTCAGGAGGCACTTTGCTTTTATGCAGGTTTGTCACTTCTAAGTAATACCCAAATACATTATTGAAGCTAATCTTCAATGAAGAAATACCTGTTGCTTCTACTTCACGTTGTTGTATATTCAGTAAATATTCTTTGCCGCCACTAGCTATTAATCTAAGCTCATCGAGCGTAGCATTAATACCCTGATTAATAACGCTACCCTTATTTACAGCAATAGGCGTGGCTTCATTTATCTCTGCAATAATCTTTTCTACAATAAAATGGCAGGGATTTAGAGCATCCGCCAATCTTTTCAAATATTGATTATCGCATACGCTCAGTTGTAGTTTTATCTGTTCTACCTGTTGCAATCCACGGGCAAGTTGCAATACCTCTCGTGGATTAATCTTCTTCATTGGCAGTTTACTCACCAACCTTTCTACATCACCACACTGCTTGATGGCAACAGATAATTGTTTGCGTAAATCAGTTTGAAGAATAAAATGTTCAACCGTATCAAGTCTTTCATTAATCCTGGTTATGTCTTTCAAAGGCAATACCACCCATCTTTTTAGCATCCTCGCACCCATGGGGCTGACGGTATTGTCCAGCACTTTTAGTAAGCAATTCCCATCACCAACACCATTATTTAATAATTCCAGATTACGGATTGTAAACCTGTCCATCCATAAATAATCATCCTTTTCCATCCGTTGAATGGACGTAATGTGTCCAAGGTTAGGGTGTTCTGTTTCTTTAAGGTAAAATAATATAGCACCAGCAGCCACTACACCACTGTGCATATTCTCTACCCCATAACCTTTTAGCGAGTGCGTCTGAAAGTGTTTCAATAAACTCTCTGTGGCAAAGGCTTCATCAAACAGCCAAGCCTCCATGGTATAGGTATAAAACTTATTGCCAAATACCTCCTTAAATTGTTTTTGATGGCTACGCTGGTAAACTACTTCAGCAGGTTTCAGACTTTGTAATAGTTTGTCTATATACTCTGTATTCCCTTCTGCTACAAAGAATTCACCGGTGCTGATGTCTAGAAAAGCGACGCCAAGATCTGTTTCGGTAAAATGTATAGCCGCAAGGAAATTGTTGCTATTCAGTTCAAGTAGTTTATCGTTTGTGGCAATTCCAGGCGTAACCAACTCTGTAACGCCTCTTTTCACAATACCTTTTGCTTGCTTGGGATCTTCGAGTTGGTCGCATATAGCAACTCTGTATCCAGCTTTTACCAGTTTATGTAAATATGTATCGAGCGCATGGTGTGGAAACCCTGCCAACTGACTACTATTGGCATCCCCATTGTTTCTTTTAGTAAGAGTGATACCCAATACCTGAGAGGCTTTTACTGCATCATCACCAAAAGTTTCATAAAAATCGCCTACACGGAACAGTAATATTGCGTCGGGATATCGCTGTTTGATAGCCCGGTGTTGCTGCATTAAAGGTGTTTCTGTTGTCGCCTTAGCCATAGCGACAAATATACTATGCGTTCTATTCTATTTGGTTCGATTTGAATAGTGGGGAAAAGTAGGGGAGAATTGTGATTTATTTTTTAAACGCTGCAGTGATTTTTTTTACTGTAAAATCATTCTTATTCCTTTCGTTTTTGGTAGAATACGATTATTAACTATCACCCATTCAGCAATAAGCAACATTACTCAGGGCGTCGCCATAAAGTTTAATCTCGACGACACCACACCCACCACCATATTACTCCTCAAAACAATTTAAACAGTCATATCATATATAGTATGAGCACTCATGAAAATCCTACACCTGTATATAGTGTAGGCATACAGTTATACAGTATATTTATCCTATCAGCAGCCAGCATCTTAATTCTACTTATTAGTGGTGGTGACTGATGGCCTGGGGCTTTCTCTTTCTTGTTTTAGCCTCTTTTAGCCTTTGAGTCTTGGTTTTACTGCTTTATTTGATTTGATAGGGGGTAATTATTTTCTTTTTTTGAATAAATTTAAAGAAAATGGCAATAAGATTTGTCTAAGAACAAATAGTCCCCTATATTTGCACCCCC
>CANGFK010000061.1 GCA_947452925.1 Chitinophagaceae bacterium
TAAGCTGTTATTCTGAGCCAGACAGCTAATGGTTTGTAATACATCTCAAAGTCGACACGTATCCTTTCCTTCATAGACCTGGAAAACTCAGATTGAATTTCTGATGCGTTCACATTATCCACCAACATCCAGAAGTTTTTTCCTACTATTTGTTGCCTTTCAATTCCCCAGATTCGTTCTATTACTCTATTACAATAGACAAAATTCCAATTTGCGTCTATTGCAAAGAATCCTTCTGTTATACTTTCTAGTATCTTGTCCTTTTCTACATAAGCTTTTGCAAGATTGTCCAGAACATCTTTCATCTCCAATTCGGATTTTACACGATCGGTGATGTCGGTTGCTATTACATAAACTCCCTCAATTTTCTCATCTATATAAATTGGAATTGCTCTGAGGGCAACATCCATAATTGTTCCTTTTGTTGAGATGGCCTTTATGCTGTATTCTAGTACAGATCCTTTCAATGCCTCATTAAAATTTTTTTCTGCAATTGCCAGATAGTCTGGGTGGGCTAAAGCTGCATAAGTCAGTTTCTCTAGTGTAGCCCAATCACATTCTGATTTTTCTAGCATTACCTTGTTGGCACTTGTAAAATAGCCATTCAAGTCCAATGAAAAGACTGCTTCGGGGTTGAGCTCAAACAACGATTTATAAACCTGAAGGTTGTACTTGTAAGAGTCTTCTATTTCTTTTGAATTTTTCAAAATAGACGTAGTTATTAATGTTGAGGGGTTCTCTTGCATTGTTTGTTTGGATATATGTAAATTAAAAACCTTTCGCTAAATCTTGTGTCGTAAGCAACCATCGTGCAATCAATAAACTTCCGCAAAATACAATTAAAACCTAAAAGTGAGGATATATTTTTACTATTTAAAGGTATTTTAATTTCAGCTAATATATTAGGTATAGGGAATTCGCTATTTGTTAATTGGTTGATATAAGAATGAACCGAAATTTGAACGGATAGATTGGTTGATAGGTAATATCAAGCATTATTTTAGCCTAACTGAAAAAGCCCATACAAACGTTGCATCGCTGTATGGACTTTCTTTATTTTAGATTGTAGACTACCAGTTAACGGTTACCCCGCCATTAAATAAAGCAGGTATAGAATTGAACCCATAAATGTCAAAGAATTTCTTGTTGGTTATGTTCTGTCCATCAGCAAAAAGTTTGATATGCTTATTGATAGTGTATTGTGCAGAAGCACCAAATAGGGTATAACTATCCAGTGTTACATCGGGCATACCATACACTGCATCATATCTTTTACTTACATACTTCCCTGAAAGACTCACATACAATGAAGGTGTAGCCTGATAGCTGATGGTAATGTTGGCAGTATGCTTAGGAATACGCAATGAGTAATTGTAACTTGTGTCGGCATTTGTTACCCTGCTTTCTGTACTTTGACTAGCCGAAATGTAAGTGTAGTTTCCTGTAATAGTTAGCTGCTGTATGGGTTTCACACTTAGCTCATATTGGATACCACGAGCCGTTTGAGAAGCATAGTTAAAGTACTGGTAGGTATTGTTGTTATAATCTATAGCATCTGTCAAATCTCTATAAAACAACAACAGTCTTTCGCTGAGCCCTTTATACTGCTCTTGAACCCCAACTTCATAATTGATAGATTTCTCTGGCTGAAGATTGATATTGCCACTACCAAATCCTGCATACAATTGGTACAAAGTAGGCGCCTTGAATCCAGAGGCAATACTTCCAAATACCCTGAAGTGTTCATCAATACTGTAGGATGGATTGAGTGTAAATGTGTTGTTATTGCCATAACGAGAATTGCTGTTATACCTTCCTCCCAACTCAATATTAAAGTGGTTGCTATTATAAATTAATGAACTGTAAATTGATGTTTGATGGATGGAAGTGTCGGTAGCATAAGGTTGATTCATGTGACCATAACGATAGTCTGCACCACTCAGCAAACTAAATCCTTTCCCCAATTTGATGTTGGCATAAACCTCCCCAAAATCACTGTAAGATTTATAAGCATCCAAACCATACTTCGTTAATAAGTTTCTGGAAACAGTATTATATTGGTAATTACCTGTGAGGGTTATAATATTCTTTCTAAACTGAAATCCTGTTCCAGAAATAAAGTTATAATCGTTAGTGTAGTTGTCTGCATTGGAAAATGCCCCTGCAAAGCCAGCTTTATACTGACTGTACTTGGCAAAAGCCTTTACATCCCATTCCTTACTTGGTTGGAATAAAATACTTGCATTGACATTATCACCGGTATAACCATCTTTTCTGAAGTTGCCCTTTCCTGTGCTGTCATATCCTGCCGCAAAGCCATCAGTGCTCAGTTTTGCATAACCAGCATTATAGCTTACTTTATCTTGAGTACCATAGACCTGCACGTTACCTCTGAAAGTGTTTTGACTTCCCTGTGCCACACTTGCATTGAAGTTTAGCAGTTTTGTACTCTTGCTTTTTTGGGTGATAATATTAACTACACCAGCCACTGCATCACTGCCATACAAGGTGCTTTGTGCTCCTTTCAGGATTTCAATCTTTTCTACGCCACTCAAGGAAACGGAGTTTAAATCGAAATTGTTGTTGATGTCAGAAGGGTCATTTACAGGAATACCATCAATCAAAATGAGTGTGTGTCCACTCAATGCGCCATTCAAATTCAATGTAAGTGGACTCCCCAATGGTTGCAGGGCTCCGGTTACTACTATTCCTGCTTGTTCATTAAGCAGTTGCGATACTGTTTTTCCTCCGCTTTTCTCTATCTGTTCCTTAGAGATTACGGTTACTACTTTGCCCGTTGTACTTTGTTTCTGGGCAATTTTGTTTGCGGTTACCACAACTTCGTCGAGGCTGTGTGTACTGGTGTCTTGCTGTGCCAGCAATGCCGTTGCTACCAGCAAGGCGGTGGAGAGGAGCGTTAATTTTTTGCTCATTGTCTTTTTAAATTTAAAAGTGTAACAATGAGCTTTCAGGGAGTTGTCTTTTTGTAGTTAACCGTTTTCCGTTAACCGTATTCCGACTAGCGATTTACGTTTTTCGATTCCGGTTCACTCATTAAAAAACAACTGAGAAACATAAACGGCCGTATGCAACCAGCCTTTTACATTCCATGCTTTTCGCCCGAAAGCCGTGAATGAATCTTGTAAAAGGCAGGTCTTCTGGCTTAGCGTTCATTGCAACCTTCCCATTCCGATGAGCGAAACAGTGGTTTTTGCAATTTACCTTCAATTAAACAAAACTGAAGGCCGCTTTACAGCTACGGGGATAGCACAGGTTTTACACCTGTTTCCCTTTTAATCCTTGCATAATTACTTATACTCAGAACCAATTACATTGCAAATGTGCAGGTTTCATATCATTGGCAGGTATAAAGTTTTCAACAGAAAAACAATAGCTCTCTTCATAAACTGCTGATCACATTGTTTTAATGGACGGCCTAAGTGATTTAGGGGGAGTCCCAAATGGTTTAGGAGGAGTCCTAATTGATTTAGGGGAAGTCCTAAATGGTTTAGGGGGAGTCCTAATTGATTTAGGGGGAGTCCTAATTGATTTAGGAGGAGTCCTAATTGATTTAGGAGGAGCTTTTAGGCAGTTATAATGCCTCCATTTAGGTAAACGCCCAGCACCCAAATATGAAAAGAGGGTCGCCAACAATGTCGGCAACCCTCTTTCTTCACTTACAACTTATAACTTATAACTTATAACTCATAACTCATAACTTACGACCTTCCTTACTCATCAAAATACAATTGTACTTGCTTCAACTGGGGTGTTTTTGAAGTTTCAAGGATATTTATCCTGAACTCCTGTGCTACCACTGGTTTGAATGACTTAAAGTATCCTGCACCAATTGTTTTATCTTCAAAAACGGTTTTCCACTCTTCCCCATCTTTATATTCAAACTTAAAGTTTTTTACAAACTTATCAAACGTACCCGCCTCCACTAAAGAAAGACTTCCTATGCTGGTTGGTTTGCCCAAATCTACAGATAGCCAGCCTGTTTTATCGCCATCGGCAGCAATCCATCCTTTCTTGCCATTACCATCAAATGCTGCAGAGGGTTTAACGGTATTATCCTTTACAGAAGATGCTGTAGCCGCCTTTTTCATAGATGGGATTGGGTCGGCAACTGTTATTATGGGCTCGCCCGCAATCTGTAATACCACTACCGTAGCCACGGAATCTAGTGGTGTCTTAGGCAATTGAAGTTGCAAATATTTGCCTGCTACTTTATGTGTAACAATAGTTTTTGGCTGCGCTAATAAATAAGCCTTCACTACTGCATTATCCAGAGGCACTTTTATCACGCCATCTGTTGGATATTTTGTTACGTGCAGGTAAAGTTTATCGTTCTTTCTGGTGCATCTTCCAAAGCTTACATAAGCAAACGGACTAGCAGTTGTGCCATAGATGGCTTCTCCATTCGTCTTCAACCATTTGCCCACTACTTTCAATCGGTCAACAGAAGGTTGAGGAATCAATCCTTCGCTGGTAGGGCCTACATTCAATAGGTAATTTCCTCCTTTAGAAGCAATATCTATCAGGTTTTGAATCAGCATAGTGCTGCTTTTCCAAGCGCTATCATAACTTTTAAAACCCCAAGTGCCGTTCATTGTCATGCAAGACTCCCAGTTTTTTCCAGGGTATCCTGTTGCAGGAATATATTGCTCCGGTGTTTCTAAGTCGCCCTTGTAACCACCTCCCAAACGGTTATTATAAATCAGATTGGGGTGCTCTTTCAATACAGCATTAATCTTATCTGCATATTCTTTGGTCATTCCTGTAGGCGTATCAAACCACAAAACAGAAATCTCTCCATAGTTATTCAGTATTTCCTTCAACTGAGGAACGGCTTTTTTGTCTATGTACTCGCCCATGTTTCCATTTTGAGCACTATCCCAATGTCCGCCAATGGCCGAACCGCCCGGTGCTGTCCAGTCTTGCGCCTGAGAATAATACAAGCCTAGTTTCATTCCATATTTTTTGCAGGCAGCAGCCAGTTCTTTCACTACATCTCTCTTAAAAGGAGTTGCGTCAATGATATTGAAAGGGTCTGCATCCGATTTAAACATCGCAAAACCATCATGGTGTTTACTAGTCAAAACCATATACTTCATCCCAGCATCCTTTGCAATTTTCACCCATTCTTCAGCATTGTATTTAATGGGATTAAACTGCGGTGCATACTTTTTATACTCGGCAACAGGAATTTTCCCTTTGTTCATTATCCATTCGCCAATCCCCGGAACTTGTTTGCCGTTGTATGTGCCAGCAGGAACAGAATATAGCCCCCAATGGATGAACATACCAAAACGAGCATCCTTCCACCAAGCCATTTTTGGATCGTTGAGAGTAGATTTTTCGTCGGCAGAGGTAGTCGACTTTTGTGCAAATGAGCTAGAAGTAGTTAAAGCTAGCAACAGCGTATAGGCTGCAATCAATAGATGTTTTTTCATAAAAGTTAGACGGGATGTTTTTATTCCCACATGAAAGTTGTAGACTTTTCTAATTATAAAGGGTTTAAAAACAATAACTGGTTGTTCAATAAAACTATGGATATCCTTTTTGATTATTATTAATTGAAAAGAAAAAGGTTGAAAGCAGGCAGTTTTTAAACTGCTAACTTTCAACTTATTACTTAAAACTTATTACTTTCAACCTATTACCTAAAACTTACAACCTAATACTTATAATTATTTCCTTCTTGGTGCGGGTGCTTTTCTTGCAGCCACTGCTTTGCCTGTTTTCATAGTCTTCACAGGAGCCGCTTTCTTAGCAAAAGCATTGGGCACCTGCTGTTCTATCATCTTTTTCACTTCTTCCAAAGAAATAACTGCAGCTTCTTCTTGCGAATATTTGCCACCACCAGGTCTGTTGGTCAACTTCAACATCAGCTTTCCAAAACGGATGAAGGCACCCCAACGACCATTCTCAATCGTAATCTTTTCAGCAGGCCATTGTTGTATAAAACGGTTTGCTTCTTTCTCTTGTTTCTTTTCAATCAGTTCCTCAATATCTTTTTGTGATAAAGAATCGTAGTTATATCCTTTGGGAATGTTGATATACAAATCGTCCCACTTAATGAATGGACCAAAACGTCCCTTTCCTTTTGTTACAGGCTTCTCTTGGTAATAGCCGATAGGTGCATCAGCCTGATTCTTTCCTGCAATCAGTTCTATCGCACGCTCAATAGTCAGTTCCATTGGGTCGTCAGTCTTCGCAAGGGATACAAACTGATCTTTAAACTTCACATACGGACCAAATTTACCTACATTCACTATCAGTTCCTCCCCTTCATATTCTCCAATACTTTTTGGTAGCTGGAATAAGGAAAGTGCTTCTTCCAATGTAATTGTTTCGATACTCTGTGTCGCTTTTAACTTAGCAAAGCGAGGTTTTTCGGTAGCAGAAGTATTTTCTCCAATCATCACCATCGGACCATAACGTCCCATTCTTGCTACAATCTTCTTACCCGAAACAGGATCAATTCCTACCTCTCTTTCTCCTTTTGCACGTTCAGCAGTCTCTAGTGTGAGTTCAATATTCTGATGGAATGGCTTATAGAAACCATCAATCATACTAGCCCATTTAGTATTTCCTAATGCTATGTCATCAAACTCTTGCTCTATCTTAGCGGTAAAGCTGAAGTCCATTACCTTCTTAAAATGCTGGTTCAAGAAATCAGTCACGACCATACCCAAATCGGTAGGGAACAACTTGGCTTTCTCTGCACCCACATTCTCCATCACCACCTGCTGTTCAATCTCGTTCTTTGCAGTCAATCGTAGAATGTTCGCCTGTCTTTTGATACCATCTTTAT
Source organism: Chitinophagaceae bacterium (assembly GCA_947452925.1). Classification (GTDB taxonomy): domain Bacteria; phylum Bacteroidota; class Bacteroidia; order Chitinophagales; family Chitinophagaceae; genus Parasediminibacterium. The sequence goes on from CANGFK010000061.1 coordinate 6,821, forward strand.
CTTTCTTCTCTACATACTTTCTCTTCTCGATAGTTGTAATAGTTGGAGCATAAGTAGATGGACGCCCAATTCCTAGTTCCTCTAGTTTCTTTACCAAAGAGGCTTCTGTATAGCGCGCATTAGGGCGACTATATTTTTCAGAAGCTGTCATTTCTTTGAAATCAAGTACTTGCTTTACTGTAAGCGGAGGTAGAATACCTTCTTGATCTTCTTCATCCTCATCATCTTTTCCTTCGAGATATACTTTTAGGAAACCATCAAACTTCATCACCTCTCCGCTTGCAAAAAGATTTTCTTTATTGGTGCTGATACTAATCTTAGCGGTTGTTTTCTCAAAAGCCGCATCCGTCATCTGACTAGCAATGGTTCGCTTCCATATTAATTCATACAGACGTCTGCTTTCTGCATCATCCAATGTATGGTTATTCATATAAGTAGGCCTGATGGCTTCGTGCGCTTCTTGTGCACTCTCATTCTTATTCTTAAACTTACGGGGTTGATTGTATCGGTTTCCGTATGCAGTATTTATTTCTTTACTGATGTCAGCAAGGGCAGTTTCACTCAAGCTAACACTGTCCGTACGCATATAAGTAATCTTACCACTTTCATATAACTTCTGAGCAATAAGCATTGTTTTGCTCACGCTATAACCTAATTTACGAGAGGCTTCTTGTTGTAAAGTAGAAGTGGTGAAAGGAGGTGCAGGGCTACGTTTCGTCGGTTTTACTTCAATGCCTTCTACAGTGTATTGGGCACTGATACAAGTATTTAAAAATCCCCTTGCTTCCTGCTGTGTATTTACCTTACTTGGGCCATCAGCTCTGAAGGTTACAGGTTTACCATTAATGTCCTTTGCCGCAAAGAAGGCTTCTATTTTGTAACTGCTTACAGGTACAAAATGGTTAATCTCTCTTTCCCTGTCCACAATCAATCGCACCGCCACACTCTGCACACGGCCAGCACTAAGACTTGGCTGCACTTTACGCCACAAAACAGGACTCAATTCAAACCCAACCAATCTGTCCAACACACGGCGAGCTTGCTGTGCATTTACCAGATTCATATTGATGATTCGTGGATTGTCAACGGCCTTCTTAATGGCAGGAGCCGTGATTTCATGAAAGACAATACGCTTGGTAGTAGCAGGATTCAGTCCTAAAACCTCTGCCAGATGCCAGCTGATACTTTCTCCTTCACGGTCCTCATCCGATGCAAGCCAAACCTCTTTCGATTTTTTAGCTAATGATTTAAGCTCGTTTACCACCTTTATCTTTTCATCGGGAACGATGTAACGTGGTTTATATTGATTATTAATATCAATACCCATATCATCCTTCTCCAAATCCCGGATGTGGCCATAACAGCTCCTCACATCAAAATCGCTACCTAGTATCTTTTCGATGGTCTTAGCTTTAGCAGGGCTCTCGACAATTAATAAATTTTTACTCATATTTTTTAAGTTATGAGTTATTAGTTATGAATTATGAGTTACGAACGGTTGGTTTAGATTGTTTAACCACTTATAACTTATAACTTATAACTTACAACTCCTTCTTTCGGCTGCAATATTAGGGCAATCAATCTATACGCAACTATTGTTAAGAAAAACTATAGATTTCATTTGCCGAAAAATTGGCATAGAGTTGGGATTATCTCATTTAATAAAAAAAGAATACAATGAAAAAGATAGCTTATTCAATTCTATTGCTGACAGCGTTTCTTTTTGCTGTCGAGTCTTATGCAGCCACCAACTTGCATCATGAGTTTGAAAAAGAGGTGTATCGCAGAGGCTTCAATGCCCGTTTTTACAACAAAGGGTATTACTACCACCCTCACTTTGTATATGAGTCTGCCCCTCAGGTTGCCTACAGTGAATGTCAATATGGGCCAAGAAGATTGGGGTATTACTTTTATCCTGGTGTAAATGTGTATTTCAATCCGGTCAATCACTTGTACATCTATCCTTCAAGAGGCGTTTGGGTAACCGGAAACGTGTTGCCAAGGGGATTTATAATTAATGAACCTTTCAGACAAGTCTATTGCGAGGTAGGTGAAAATATCTGGGCGTACAATCGCGTTCATATCAACACATACAGAAGAGCGCCCATTTATGTGGAGAGAGGCCGTGGCGCTGAACATTTTAGAGAAAGAGTAGTGTTTAGAGAGAGGAGATAAAGAATAGATAAAACAAGAGCGGCCATCAATTAAATTGATAGCCGTTCTTGTATTTTATAAGTAGTAATTACCTATGCCGAGTTTCGTCCTGCATTGATAATCCCGAAGCTACAACGCATTGCAAGCTTCTCGTAGGTGGATTTTATTGGTGCGTTAGTGACCAGCCCCTCCTCCAACTTCCGCACTTTGGTGATAGCATATTGTTGTATCGTCACCAATGGTAACACAATACGTTCCCGCATTTCGATAGACAAATGATCTATTGGGTAGCTCTGCATCAGTTCAGTATGTCCTGCTAGTTTAAGAACGTATTTCTTAGTCAACTCATATTCATCATGAACCATGTTCCAGATTTCTCCATAAGTAGGATGATCTTTCAGGAATGCGGTGAGTGGGAAGAAACATTTGTTCATCGCCATCTCACAGTTGTCCAACAGGGTTCTGAAGAACAAAGATCTGTGGTATAAAGTAACCAACTCATCCCATCTGCCTTCTGCTTCTATCTGTTGGAAAGCGGTTCCTACGCCATAATAACCCGTTACATTCTGCTTCAACTGACTCCATGCACCCACAAAAGGAATCGCTCTCAAGTCTTTCAACGACAGCTTGGAAGAAGCACCTCTTTTAGCAGGTCTGCTACCAATGTTCGTCTGCGCATAAAACTTCAGAGCACTTGCATTGCTCAGGTAATCAGCAAAGTAGGGATGTTCTTTCAAAGCGATGTAAGATTTGAAACTCTTATCTGCCAACACATTAATCAGCTCTTCTTCCTTAGGCAAAATGGTAGTTTCGTCTTTGGTGAAGACATTGTTGGAAAGGCCTGCGTGCAACAGTTGCTCCATATTAAACTGCGCTGTATCTATTGTACCAAAGTTGCTGCTAACAGTCTGCCCTTGTATGGTTAATTGTATTTCTTTATTTGCAATCTTATTCCCCATTGAGGCATAAAACTGGTGCGTTTTACCACCACCTCTTGCAGGGGGGCCTCCTCTGCCATCAAAGAATACCACATCAATATTATATTCTTTAGATATAGCACTCAGTTCTTCTTTTGCTTTATAGATGCTCCAGTTGGCCATCAGGTAACCTCCATCTTTAGTGCCATCCGAGAAGCCCACCATGATGGTTTGTTTCTTGCCACGGCGCAACAGATGTTGGCTGTATACTGGATGTTCATATAGCTCCTTCATTACAGTCGCTGCATTGTGCAAGTCATCAACGGTTTCAAACAACGGAACAATATCTACAGTTAATTCTTCTGTTTTCCAGCCACTCATCAGGAACAAACCAAATACTTCCATCACATTCAATGCACTCTGGCACTGACTGATGATGTAACGGTTACAGCCAGCCTCTCCATTGGTTTGTTGAATTTGCTTGATGGCTGCAATAGAGCGTGGCGTATCAATGTGCACACCGTCAGTGAAAATACTTTCATCAACAGTCTGGTTGATTGCCGTCAAAGCATCTATCTTTTCAGACGTACTTAAAAGGTTGTAAAACTTAGGAAGGATGTCCGTTTTCTTTGACACAATGTCTATCACTTTTACGTGAACACTGCTATCCTGACGAATATCCAATGACGCAAAGTGAAGTCCAAATACCTCTACTTTTCCAATGAAATTATCTACTAAATCTACAAAGAGGCTATTGTGCTGATACACCAGAATACTTCTTACCTCTCTCAATGTGGATAGAATAGATTCCTTGGAAATAGCTGGTTTATTTTCTCCATTAAACAGGAAGTCGTACAGGTTGCGATACAAGCCTGTCATCAACACATCCACTCCTTTGAAAGTGAGTCTTTTTCTCAGCTTCTTAGCATCTTTATGATAGCATTTAATGATGCTCATCCGCAATGCTTCAGCTACTTTCAGACTTATCTCGGCAGTCACAAACGGATTGCCATCTCTGTCACCACCTGGCCAGAAACCCATTTTGATAATGGGGTTCTCACTGCAAAGTGAGTTGGAATAAGCATTCTTAAGTCCAGCAATGATTCTTCCGGTAGCATGATAAAATATATTCTCCAGATACCATACAAGACTTAATGCTTCATCATAAGGTGTAGGCTTTTCTTTTTGGAAGAAAGGAGTACGCCCTAGTTGTTGAAGATAGGTGTAGATATGTGCTTCGTTATTATCGTCTACTGCTGAAGAAATATCATGGATAATACCCAATACTGCCCCACGGTAAAATTGGGTAGGGTGCGCTGTCAGTACCAGTTGAATATTGAAATCCTTTAGCTTTTCAGTCAGGTCTCGTTGTGAGTGTTGTTGTTCTACCAACATCTCTAGGTTTTTCAGGGTTCCTTTGCCGCCCATGTCATGCACTTTTGTGAAAGCTGCATCTTCCAGGGCGTCAAACAAAACCACCTGCCTTTCTATGTATTGCACAAAACGAAACAATAGGTCGGCCTTTTCTTCTTCGGTAACAAAAGTGGTTTGCTTGGTAAAGAAAACATCTAATATTTCTATGGGACTCAATCCTTTGGCATACCCTTCCTCGCAGTTTACCAGTAAGAGTGATACGAGAATACCTGTCTTTTCTATACGGTGGAAGGGGAGTGAGCCAAAGAGGCTGTTATATAGCTGAAACTTAATGCCAACTTGATTTTTAAACCTTTGTAACCCAGATGAATTGTGCGTCATGTGCAAATTGTGTTATGATATATTTTAATTATTAATGCCCTCAATAAAGTA
>CANGFK010000062.1 GCA_947452925.1 Chitinophagaceae bacterium
AACAGCCAAATATTCTTAGAAAGTAGTACTATTCTCTTCAGCCACATAGTTGCTGCTATCAAAAACGCGTCCTCTTTCGGTTTTTAATATCCGGGATGGGTAACGATTAATAACAATAAAGTCATGTGTTGCCATCAAAATAGTCGCTCCATAATCTTGTACTATCTGAAACAATAGCTGCATTATTTCATCACTTGTTTCTGGATCAAGGTTTCCTGTAGGTTCATCTGCAAGTATTAATTTGGGAGAGTTCAACAAGGCACGAGCTATGTCCACACGCTGTTGTTCGCCACCACTCATTTCAAAAGGCATTTTGAAGCCTTTACTTTTGAGTCCAACTTTATCTAGTACATCATTTATTTTTTCCTCAATCAGTTGTTCATCTTTCCAGCCTGTTGCTTTAAGTACGAACTTTAGGTTGTCATGCACATTCCTATCTGTCAACAATTGGAAATCCTGAAATACAACACCCAAGTTCCTTCTTAGAAAAGGTACTTTCTTCCAGTCCATATCACTCAGGTCGAAGCCTACCACATTCGCTTTTCCTTCCTTCAGGCTAAGTTCACCATATAAAGTTTTGAGAAGACTACTCTTTCCCGTACCTGTTTTGCCTACCAAGTACACAAATTCACCTTTTTCTACGGTAAAGTTTACATCTTCCAGAACAAGGCTCTGACCTTGGTATATATTAACGTGTTCGAGTGATATAACTGTTTCTGACATAAACTAAAATTTGAACTTGTACTTAGAACGTAAAAAAGACAATGTTATGATATTGATCAATCAATTTTAATAAACTATTTCTCCAAATGCTCCACTCAAAACTAATTCTTTTTTATCGGATGGATAAACCCTCCCTACAATTTTTGCCTCGATATTGAACTGATTGGCAATTGTTATCATTTCTTTAGCAGCCATTTCATTAGTAAACACCTCCAAACGATGCCCCATATTAAATACCTGATACATTTCTCTATAATCTGCCCCTGAATTTTCTTGTATCAGTTTGAAGATTGGAGGCACTTCAAAAAGGTTATCTTTTACAATCTTCAATGGCTTAGGCAAGTACTTCATACACTTTGTTTGCCCACCACCACTGCAATGAATTACACCATTGATTGCTTCAAAATGACTATCCAACAAAGCTTTCAATAAAGGTGCATAGGTGCGGGTTGGGGAAAGAAGCAACTTGCCGATTGTCAACTGTTGACTGTTTACTGTTAACTGATCCTCCACTCTATTCTTCCCAATATAAACCACTTCACTATTGAGTTTAGGTTCAAAGGTTTCGGGGTATTTATCTGCATAATATTTACTCAATACATCGTGTCTTGCGCTCGTAAGCCCATTACTACCCAAGCCACTGTTGTATTCAGTTTCATAGGTCGCTTGTCCGCTACTACCGAAGCCCACAATCACATCTCCCTCAGCAATTTTATCGTTGGTAATGAGTTTATTCTTAGGCCAGCGAGCGGTCATGGTACCATTCACGGCAATGGTTCGAACCACATCACCTACGTCGGCAGTTTCGCCACCGAGATAATGAATGTTTACGCCATATCCTTTCAACTGGTTAAAAAATTCCTGTGTTCCATCTATCACCTGTGCCAATACTTCACCAGGAATAATGGCTTTATTTCTATCAATGGTAGAAGAAAATAATAAGTTATCACATACACCCACACAAAGTAAATCGTCCAGATTCATGGCAACTGCATCTTGTGCGATACCTTTCCAAACGGAAATATCGCCCGTTTCTTTCCAGTATAAATAAGCCAATATACTCTTCGTCCCTGCACCATCAGCGTGACTAATGTTTACCCAATCGGCATCGCCACCCAGATAGTCGGGATACATTTTGCAAAAGGCATTTGCATACAAGCCAGCATCCAGATTTTTGATAGCAGCGTGTACTTCTTCTTTCTGTGCCGAGACACCCCGTTGTGCGTATAGAGACATAATAATGAAATGATTTAACTATAAAACTTAGAGGCTGCGAAAGTAAGTAATGGAGAGGAACTATCCTTTTGTTTAATTGGTAGTGTGCTTTAAAATAATTTTCCATCATATTTCATTTCCTGTATTCTTTTCTCAGAGCCTGAGTGGCTATAAATTTCATATTTCTTTTCCCCTTTTTCCATAACTCATAATTCATAATTTATAACTCTTAACTACATACCACTTACATTTGCAACCACAATTAATTATTCATTTTTAAAACAATACAATCATGTCATTTACATTACCAGCTTTGCCTTATGCACACGATGCTTTAGAACCATTTATTGATGTTACAACCATGCAGATACATCATGGAAAACACCATCAAGCTTATGTAGATAACCTTAATAAAGCTATTGCAGGCACACCAAATGAAGGAAAATCATTGGAAGAATTAGTTGTTGTAGCAGGTACTATATCTCCTGCCGTTCGCAACAATGGTGGTGGACATTGGAACCACACTTTCTTTTGGGAGTCATTGGCACCACACGCTGGAGGTGTTCCAACAGGTGCTTTAGGAGAAGCTATTACTGCTACATTTGGTAGTTTTGATGCATTCAAAGAAAAATTTGCTGCTGCCGGTGCAACTCGTTTTGGTAGCGGATGGGCTTGGTTAATTGTAAAAGATGGCAAGTTGGAAGTAAGCTCAACGCCTAATCAGGATAACCCTTTGATGGATGTTGCTGAAGTAAAAGGTGCGCCAATTTTGGGTGTTGATGTTTGGGAACATGCTTATTATTTGAAGTATCAAAACCGTCGCCCGGAATATCTGGGAGCAATCTGGAATGTTATCAACTGGACTAAAGTAGCAGAGCGTTTTGCTGCTGCTAAATAGTTTTTAGAATTAATTTATCAAAAGGGACACAAAGGATTTCACTAGATGATTTCTTTTGTGTCTTTTTTATTTGCAATAGAGCCGCAAAACAAGGCCTTTTTCTATACCTCTGTGGCAATTCTTTCTAAAACAAACATTTATCAGTTTTTGTATCGAGAAAAAACAGAACTTGCCAGCGGTTCAACTAACTAAAAATTATACGTAATGAAAAACTTCATCGTCACGCTTTCTGCATTGTTTCTTTTGGCAAGCTGCTCTTCCAATCACAAAAAGATAATTGTTTACCTGAAAGGAAATAGTGTCGTTAACGAGGAGACCAAAACCATCACTGCTTCTGATGGAAGTGGCAGCGATGAGAAAATAATTTCTTACAAAACAGCAGAAAAAGTTGACTTAAAAATAACAGGTTTAGGCAATGATGGAACAGTTTCTATAGACCAGGATGGATTGTATGTCCTAAATGCTAAGACGGATACCATCATTGGCAGTTTTCAAAAATATGGTGACCCAAGACTTACCCAAACAATGAAAACCCAAGAAGACTTAAAGCATGATATCGATTCATTAAAACAATTGACAGAAGGAAAAAACATCAGTGCAGCTAATAGGAATTTTTACATCCTACCCAAAACAGCAGTTAAAATATCTGACAACTTAGATGCATTTGTTGTAGGTCCATTCCACAGAATGACCTCTATAGAAAAGGTTGATGGCAAACTGCCTGAAGTGTATCGCTTTTATAGTATTCAAGAAGTGAGAGAAACAATTGAGAAACTGACTGCACTTACTAAGGCGAAATAAATAAACCCTCATCAAGAATTTACAAGCAAAGCAGCCGCAACAACTCCAGCAGTCTCTGTACGCAAGCGAGTTTGCCCTAATGAAATAGGCAAATACCCTTTTTGTAATGCAAGGTCTATTTCAGCAGTTGTAAAATCTCCTTCTGGCCCAATGAGTATCTGTACCTCATCAGCAATAGAAAGTGCTGGTATTGATTGCTTGTTTGTCTCCTCACAATGCGCTATTAACTTCTGAGAACTAGCAACTCTAGTGATTACTTCTTCAATTTTAGTTGGTTGATGTAAGACGGGTAACCAAGTTTGCTGGCTTTGCAACATAGCCGAGATGAGTATCTGATTCATCCTGTCAAAACGAAACTGCTGCTTCTCTGTTCGCTGACAAAGCAATGGAATTATTTCAGTGATGCCCATTTCTGTCGCTTTCTCCAAAAACCATTCTAGTCTGTTTGTATTCTTCAAAAGCGATATAGCAATTGAAACCTTCCGCCCTTTATGTTCTTGAAAAGTGCTTTCCAGAATGTTTACCTCGCAATTACGCTTATGTTCAGTAACAATTACTGCTTTTAGCAGCCCCCCTTTTCCATCAGTCAAATGCAATGCTTCGCCCGTTTTCATTCGTAGCACCTGAATACAATGCTTGCTTGTTTCTTCATTCAATATAGAGGCACCCAACCCGTTTACTCCTTCCTGATAAAAGTATGGTATTGACATTCGAAAAATAAAATTAGATAGGTTTATTGAGTGTTTCCCATAATGCATCCTTTAACTCAACTAATCCAGTATTGGTTACTGAAGAGATGAAATAGTGTGGGATATTGGCAGGTAATTCTTTGGAGATAGCTTCTTTTAGTTCATCGTCAAGCATATCGCTTTTACTGACAGCAATAATAAAGTCCTTCTGCAATAATTCAGGATTATACTCTTCCAATTCATTTAGTAATATCTCGAACTCTCTTTTATGGTCATTACTATCAGCAGGAATCAAAAATAATAAGCAAGAATTTCTTTCAATGTGCCGGAGGAACCGATGCCCTAGCCCCTTACCCTCAGCAGCACCTTCAATGATTCCAGGCAAATCGGCAATGCAGAAGCTCTTATCATCCCTATATTCTACAATACCCAGTTGAGGAACAAGCGTGGTGAAAGCGTAATTAGCAATCTTTGGTTTAGCGGCAGTAACAACGGATAATAAGGTTGATTTACCAGCATTGGGGAATCCTACTAAGCCTACATCTGCCAGCACTTTCAATTCTAGATTCTTCCATCCTTCCACTCCTGGTTCTCCTGGTTGAGAGTGTTCAGGAACCTGATTAGTTGGTGTAGCAAAGTGTTGATTTCCCCAACCACCACGTCCACCACGTATCCAGATTATTTCTTGTCCATGATCTAATACTTCCGCTTCAATCTCTCCTGTCTCTTCATCCCTAGCAATAGTTCCCAATGGCACATCCAGATAAATATCATCACCATCCTTGCCTGTACAATTTCCCTTACTGCCATTGGTGCCATCTTCTGCCAGCACATTCTTAAAATAACGAAGGTGCAATAGCGTCCAAAGATTGGCATTACCCCTTAGAATAATGTGTGCCCCTCTCCCACCATCTCCACCATCAGGCCCACCTTTAGCTGTTAATTTGTTTCGCATAAAATGCGTCTGCCCTGCTCCGCCATGTCCACTGCGACAAAATATGCGTATGTAATCTATAAAGTTTCTTTCTGACACAGGTAAGTTTTATTGGGGTAAAAATAAGAAGTTATGAGTTATAAAATATGAACTATAAGTTCTACCTTTTTCTTTCACTCATAATTCATATTTCATAACTCATATTTAAAAAGAAAAGCCCCCGATATTATCGAGGGCTTTTCTGTATTAATTCTAATCAAAGATTATTCTTCAATCTTTACTTTTCCTTTATTCTTAGCTATTACCTCTTCAGAAATATTGTTTGGCGCATTGTTGTAATGCGAAAACTCCATGGTAGAAGATGCACGACCAGAAGACAATGAACGCAATTGAGTTACATAACCAAACATTTCGCTCAATGGAACTTTAGCCTTGATAACTTGTAAGTTAGCCCTGCTATCCATACCTTCCAACATACCACGACGACGGTTAAGGTCACCTGTTACATCACCCATGTATTGGTCAGGAGTCAAAACCTCAACTCTCATGATAGGTTCCAACAATGTTGGTTTTGCTTTACGACCAGCTTCTCTGAATGCACTTTTAGCACACAATTCAAAGCTCATCGCATCACTATCCACATCGTGGTAGCTACCATCAAATATTCTAACCTTCATGTTATTAACCGGGTAACCAGCCAATATACCTTGAGGCATAGATGTTTCGAAGCCTTTTTGAATAGCCGCATGGAACTCCTTAGGAACAGAACCACCATGAATATCGTTTACGAACTGGAAGCTCTTACCTTCATTTTCCTTAATCCATTCTTCATCAGCTGGACCAAGATCAAATTGAATGTCAGCGAACTTACCACGACCACCTGATTGTTTTTTCAAAATTTCACGGTGTGTAACAGTAATGCCAAAGCACTCTTTGTAAGCAACCTGAGGCGCACCTTGGTTTACTTCTACCTTAAACTCACGACGCAAACGGTCAATGATAATTTCAAGGTGCAATTCACCCATACCACGCAAAATGGTTTGGCCAGTATCTTCATCGGTATTTACACGCAATGTTGGATCTTCTTCAACCAATTTAGCGATAGCCATACCCATTTTCTCTACGTCTGCCTGAGTTTTAGGCTCAACAGCAATAGCGATTACCGGTTCTGGAATAAACATATTCTCTAGTGTGATAGGATGTTTTTCATCACACAAAGTATCACCCGTCTTAATTTCTTTAAATCCTACCGCAGCGGCAATATCACCTGCTTCGATAAAATCAATTGGATTTTGCTTGTTAGCAAACATCTTCATGATACGGCTGATACGCTCTTTCTTACCACTTCTCACGTTCAATACATAAGAACCAGCATCCAAGTGACCAGAATAGCAACGGAAGAATGCCAAACGACCAACAAAAGGATCGGTCATAATTTTAAAAGCCAATGCAGCGAAGGGTTCTTTTGCATTTGGAGCTCTGGTAACTGCGTCACCAGTGTCTGGATTTATACCAGTAATATCATCAACATCAACCGGAGAAGGTAAGTAACGACAAACGGCATCCAATGCAGTTTGTACACCCTTATTCTTAAAGGAAGAACCACACATCATTGGAACAATGCTCAAATCGATGGTAGCTTTACGGATAGCCCCGTGCATTTCATCTTCAGTGATACTGTTAGGATCATCAAAGAATTTCTCCAACAACTTATCATCATATTCAGCAACAGCTTCTACCAGTTTAGCTCTCCATTCGTTAGCTTCTTCAACCATGTCAGCAGGAACAGGAATTTCTTGGAAGGTCATACCTTCTGTCGCCATATCCCAGATAACACCCTTCATGGTAATCAAATCTACCACACCTTTAAAATCGTCTTCCGCACCAATAGGCAATTGCAAAGGCACTGCATTAGCACCCAACATTTCCTTTACTTGCGCAACAACCATCAAAAAGTCTGCACCAGAACGGTCCATTTTGTTTACGAAACCAATACGTGGAACTTTATAACGGTTAGCCTGACGCCATACAGTTTCAGACTGAGGCTCAACACCATCAACCGCACTGAACAAAGCAATCAAACCATCCAATACACGCATAGAACGTTCTACCTCAATGGTAAAATCCACGTGACCAGGAGTATCAATAATATTAAAGTAGTAATCTTTAGTATTTGCATCAGCAACCCCCTTGTTTGTAGGGAATTTCCATTGGCAACTAACTGCCGCAGAGGTGATGGTGATACCTCTTTCTTTTTCTTGCTCCATCCAGTCGGTAGTAGCAGCACCATCGTGCACTTCACCAATCTTATGAATCATACCTGTGTAGCGTAAGATACGCTCGGTAGTAGTGGTTTTACCAGCATCAATGTGTGCTGCAATACCAAAGTTCCGTTGTAATTTCAAATCCGCCATAACGCTGAGTTATTATTTGTTGTTTTATTTATTTAACGGGTAAGTCCCGTTTTTAAGGCTGCAAAAGTAGGGGTTTAGTTTATTTAATCAGTAAGGTTATGAAATTCATTTGTGATACAAGCAAAAACAGGAGGTGGCTAGTTGTTAGAGAAATTTATTTCTAACAACTAACCACCGATTTTATTCCTTCACAAACCCAACACCACTCACTTTTCCATCACTCGTTTGCACCCGCAAATGATACACCCCTGCTTGCAAACCACCAACCGAAAATACAGGATTAGTTGCATCCTTAAGAGTAACAACCTTAACTACCCTTCCCAGATTATCAATCACTTGCACTGAAGAAATATGTTTTCCTTTTATCGTAGCAATGCTTCTCACAGGATTAGGAACAACTAATATCTCATATCTAATATCTAATATCTCAGCAGATACAGTCTTACTGTAACTGCTTGCCCCATCCTTATCTACACTTTGTAGTCTGTAATAGTTCGTACCATTGGTTGGGTTATTGTCTGTAAATTGATAGCTATTAACAGTCCCTCTTTTAGCATTCATTTTCCCAATAGTTATAAAATTTGTCCCATTAGCACTTCTCTGAATATTAAAGTAAGCTGTATTTACTTCTTTTAGTGTAACCCAATCATTTTCTATCGATAGGCCATTTGTTTGTTGCGCCTGAAAGTTGAGTATACTTACTGGCAAAGTAACATTACTGATAAGTGTTTTAGCAGTGTTGGTTACAACAGGTTTGTTATAATCGAAATAGATAGAAGCGTTGTTGTCTATATTCATTCCAGACTTAACCGTAGTCAGCGGATTCAGCCTAAAATGCACAAAACCATTACTTTTCAGTTGATTTGTACCACTATCAGACAAATTAATATTAAAGAATTGAAAGTAGATAATGCCATTGTCCATAATCACACTAGCATCATGGCTTGTACCAATTAGCTGCATTACGCCTTGGTTCAACAGTTTACTAATCGTATCAGCTATTACGACAGTAGACGCTGGAGCATTGCCTACATTCTGGAAATGTATCAGGTAATCTATCCCATTGCCATTTGCCACCTGCGTAGTAGTCAGTTGTGGGGTAGCAGTTTTGTTATTGGGGTCATAGCTACCCATGATAGCAGTACTGTCGGTGGTAGATGCACTGGTCTTTGCAAATACAATGGTTGCCGAACATTTCAAGGCAGCACCCATGTCAACATTGGTTTTCACCTTAAAATATAGGTTTGGATAGCGGAGACCGTTCCTGTAGAAATCATTGCCAAAATAGTCAGCCATCAATGTGTCCTTCCAAACCAAGGTATTGCCAGAGTGGCTGACAAGGGCTACGGATGCGGTATCGAAAACAATTTTACTGGTATCGTAAGTAAAACTAATAGTAGTGTTTTCATTGATAGTACCATAGTTACGGTACTCAATAGCGTAAGACATACTTCGCCCCGGTATTGCATTTTGCCAAGGATAGATATAGATGCCTACGCTATCCTTCTGCACTGTTGGCTGCAAGGCAATGTCATTAAGGGTAAGTAAATCATTAAATTCTCCAAAACTAAAGTTGAATTTAGCAGGCACAGATTTATAAAAAGGAGGGGCTGTTATAGACAAACTAAAGCTGCCTGTATCTTTTGTGGTAACGGAATATTGCCCCGAATCATTACTATACGAAATCTCATTTGTGTTTAAGTGAACCGGAATATAGGGTATATAGTATTCATTTGAATCCTTGATACCATTGCTATTATTATCACCAAATACCCTACCTAAAACGGTTGGATAGGCGCTACATTGATGGGCATTGTTGGTAGGGTTGCAAATGGGAAGATTAGATGGTGTAACAGATACAGTTGCATTGATGTAATTTGGAAGACATTGTATACCAGAACTATCTAAGTTTAAATTAAGTAATGAAATTGGCAATTTGGGTAAGCATAATAGATTACTATCCCCTAAACAGTATAAATACTGAATATTTTTTAAAGAATCAAGTGTTGGTAGCATAACAATTGGATTGTGATCTACAGATAAAGAGTTTAACTTTTTAGGTATGCTTAATGGCAAGCTTCTTATTTTGTTATTACCACAACCCAAAGCAACTAATGAACTAGGTAAAGAAGGCAATCCTGTTAATTGATTATTGTTACAGTCTATATTAAAAAGCATTTTTGGCAGATTCGGTAGGTTGGTCAATTCATTATTGTTACAATAGAATTCATAAAGTGTTTCTGGCAATGGTGGCAAACTCTTCAATTTGTTATTATTACAGAATAAATAAGTGAGTTTTTGAGGTAAAGCCGGCATTGTGTTTAGCTGATTAAACCCACATTCTAGAGTAAATAAGTTACTTGGCAAGGTTGGTAACGATATCAGATTATTATAACTACACTGAAGATAAGAAACTGAATCTGAAAGTTTGGGTAATGTCGTCAATTTATTAGAAGACACTTCTAGATATCTCAAACTTTTAAAATATTGAATCCCAGTTAAGTCCTTAATCTTACGAGTAGTGTCAAGATTACCACAAAGAATAATTGTATCATTTAAAACACCGTTACAGGTTGTATCCATCTGTCCCGCTTTATTAATGCAGGTGGGCACTGCCCCAATTAAATACCTCCTAAAATTACTATCAGGGATATTTACATAGTTCGAATAATCATTACTTACTGTGCAGGGGTTATTGCAGACAGGTAAACCCGATGGAGTAACGGTTGCACTTGTAGCATTGGGAAGACATTGAATCCCTGTTCTTAAAACATTCAATGTTTTTAAACTGGTTGGCAGTTTTGGCAAGCAGTTAAAAAGATTGTAGGAACAATTTAAGATTTGTATGCTATTTGGTAAAATTGGAAGACTAGTAAACAGATTATTCGAGAAATCTAACAATGTTACAGTATTTGGTAATTCAGGTAGAGAAGTTAATTGATTATTAGAACACCCAAAGATATTTAATGTATTGGGTAAGCTAGGCATATTAGTTATTTGATTATTTGAGCAATCAAAGTTAGTTAAGGAGCTAGGTAATGATGGCAAATTAGCCAGCAGATTATCTCCACATTGTATTGCTGTTATTTTATTTGGTAATTGAGGCAATGCAGTCAGTCGGTTATTATTGCACCAAAAAGTTGTTAAGTTACTTGGCAGAGTAGGTAAGGACGTTAAATTATTATGATCAACCTCTAAATCACGCACAGTACTAGGTAAAGTCGGTAAAGAATCTAATTGACTAAATGAACACCCTAAATCAGTTAAGTTACTTGGCAGTTTAGGGATTTTTTTTATTTGAGTAAATGTGAAAGAGAGTAGGGTCGCATTTTTGAAATATTGCATTCCATTTACATCTTTTATAGAATATCCAGAACATGCTAAAAACTGTTGATTCAATACTCCGCTACAAGTAGTATCCATCTCCCCTTGCTTATTAAAACAAGCAGGAACAACACTAATCAGATACTTCCTGAAGCTAGTATCCGGGATATTCACATACTGCGATTTAGCAAATACCGATAACAACAGGCAAACAATCAATGGCAAGAGGTTTTTTCTCATAAGTTTAATTTTCAAGAGGTTTTCAGATGATTAAATTTTTATAACACAATGCTACACTTATCATTACGCTTTTCTTAAGATAAAAGGTTGGGTTTTGTAAAAATATATTTTTCCCAACTAGCCCACGTCACTCGCTAAAATTCACCAATGTAGTCAACATCCCGAAAGCTACAAGCGTTCGGGATGTTTAAGTACTTGTCTTTCCGTAGGAATCTAACCAAACCAATCCCCCACTTCCCTATTACTCAATTAGATTCCTCCGTAATGACAGCATTGGAATGCTCAAATATTGATTTATTAACCACAGCCTATAAATCAGAGAACAAACATCCAGTAGTTCAATAACAATCAATGCCCCAAGCTCCCATCCAACATAGCCAATCACCTTCACTATTCTACCAACCAAGCACC
>CANGFK010000063.1 GCA_947452925.1 Chitinophagaceae bacterium
CTGTATTGAGTATATTCCTCAGTAAAATAACCCACCCTTTTGTCAGCAATTCTTTTCTCCATTGGCACTTTTGGCAACAATAGCAAAGAGTTATTCAGCTCCAAAGTAACCGCTCCGGCTGCGTTGGCCGCAGGCAAACTAGAAGAAGGCATGCCCGGCAGAGAGAATCCTCCACCGCCAGCGGAGAAAGTTTTTACCGTGCGTATTTCTGTATTTATCTGATAGGTATTGATGGATAATATATATGACCTATCCGAAGATTGTCCATTGAATCCATACTTCTTTTTGGCAGCACTACCAATACTCACAGGCTGATTGTCACCCCTGAAAAACTCTGTAACATCAATGATGCTACTCGGGTGTAAACTATCTTTTCCCTTTGCAGCAATGTTGAAAGAATTGGCAATGCTATTGACGTTACTGTTAGAAACGGCCTTGTAGATAGCCTGTGTAGAATCGGCCGTATTCACCAAGGTGATAACCCTTAAGAAGATAGAATTATTGGGACCTTTTTCGAAAGTGAGTGTATTCTGATTGGCGATTTCTCCACCATAACCAGCGCCAGTAGGCACTTTGGCAAAGCGGACTACCGAAAGAATCTCACGACCCAACAGAACATCTGGTATTTCGAAATAATATTTATCTTCTACCTTATGAACTGTAAAAAGTCCTTTTTTAGTGATAGCCTTATCAGTGATGACTTCCTTATAGGGCTTAGGTCCATCGGACGATTTACCACTCATAAACGCGGCCAGATCACCAAAACCTCCCATTCCCTTATGCCTTGTTGAATCGGGTATAGGATTTTTCTTTTGGGCAATGGAACAAATACTCAGCAAAAGGGTAAACCCAACAAACAGTTTCTTCATATTCTACTTTATCATTTTTTATTGAGGACTAGGCGTTAAAGATAAGCGTATGATTGATATAGCGAAATTGGATGAGAGAGGGAACTAATTCATTCCATATAGTTAGGATCAGATACTGCTATTATTTACTGATTGAGTAGAGAGGAGCGTATAAGTTAGTTTGTGAAAATAGCAGCTAATTAGAGCACTTTTTTAGTTAAGCACATAATATGGAAGGTCAATTGCATAACAGATGAAGGTGCTTTGCATGCCTCGCAAAGCCAATCACATAACCGTAGTAAGTCAATCACATCGCTGACAATGTCAATTGAATAGCCATAGTAAGTCAAACGCACAGCTGAAAAAGCCAATTGCATAGCTTGAGAAGGTTAATTGAATAGCATAGGAAGGTTCTTTGTATAACATGAGAAGGTCAATCGCATAACCGAGGAAGATTCTTTGCATAGCTTGACGAGCTATGCGAAAGGGTTTATGAGCTATGCATACAACATATAAAAGTGCTTGGTAAAGCATTACAAGGTCAATTGTATTGCTGGGGAGGTAAGGTGAACAAGTAGCTTTTTTGAGTATTAAACAGTTAAGGCATATAGGTTTTTATGAATGAAACCATTTGCTCGTGTGAGTCAAGTTCATCGGTACCACTAAACCCATGTGGTTGATTTGGATAAAACACGTACTTATTTATCACACCCAGACTGGTTAATTTATTGTGCAAATTTACTGACTCCCTAAAGGGGACGGTGGAATCTTGCCCACCATGAAATATGAGCGTTGGAGGACTAGTTGAAGTTACAAAATTAATGGGGCTAGAGGAATTATACAAACTGACATTTGTACCAGGAGTGCCACTTAGCAAATAACTAAATCCATATTGAGTTAGAAAATTGTTGCTATAAAAGTTGTATAAATCTGCCATATCGGTCGGGCCAAATAAATCAACCACAACCTTCGGTTTAATGAGGGTATTATTTTTATACGACTGAAGCAAAGCCAGATGGCCACCCGCACTAAAGCCTAGTAAACACCAGTTGTTAGATACGACATACGTCTTTTCACTATTAAAAACAAAGTTTACAGCGGCTTGTACATCCTGTTCTTGAGTAGGAAAAGCATTTTTGAAAGGTAAGCTGGTAGATGCCAACCTATAATTGATATTAAAAATAGCATAACCGGGCAACCTCTTCTGAAAAGTATCAATGTATTGGGCAAAATCATTTTTGTCGCCACCTGTCCAAGAACCACCATGAATAAGAACAAGTACTTTGGTTGAATTATCTCGTCCTGCAGGTAAATAAATATCCATTACCTGTTGCGAGTCTGTACCATAGGCTACATTTAGCACCACTTTGGCACCAATATTATTTGGGGTAGAAGTATTAGACTTACTACAAGAAATAATAGTAACAATAATTGATAACAGCAGGAGATTCTTAATCAACTTCATAAATCAGTCTTAATAATCTACTACTTGCTCTTGTATAGTTTGAGGAATTTCCCTCCATTCATACTGTTGATTGCGAAGTTGTGGTTCAAAACCTGCTTCGCTGATGGCATCTTGTATGGTTTTGTAAGTGAACCGATGCGGCGCACCAGCAGCACTCACCACATTTTCTTCTAGCATGATACTACCAAAGTCGTTGGCACCACCGTGCAAAGTAAGCTGTGCTGTTTGTTTGCCAACGGTCAACCAGCTCGCTTGAATATTCTTGATGTTCGGCAACATTATACGGCTGATAGCAATCATACGCATATATTCCTCAGGAGTTGTAAGGTTCTGCACCCCACGAATCTTAGTTAGTAACGTGTCTACATCTTGGAAAGTCCAAGGGATAAATGCCAGAAAGCCCTTTGCATCTGCCGGTTTTTTAGCCTGCACTTCCCTGATTCGAACTAAATGAATAAACCTTTCTTCCAAGGTCTCTACATGACCAAACATCATGGTGGCACTAGTAGTAATATCAAGTTTATGTGCCTGATGCATGATTTCTAACCATTCATCGGCACCACATTTCCCTTTACTAATCAATCTACGTACTCGGTCTATTAATATCTCAGCACCAGCACCTGGCAAAGAATCCATACCCGCATCCTGCAAAGCTTTTAATACTTCGGCATGAGAAAGCTTCTCTAATTTAGCAATATGTGCTACTTCTGGTGGTCCGAGTGTATGTAGTTTGATGGTAGGAAACTCTTGCTTAATGGCTTTAAAGGTATCTACATAATATTTTAAGCCAAGCTCGGGATGATGTCCTCCTTGCAATAATAACTGATCGCCACCCCAAGCGATGGTTTCCTGAATCTTTTTCCGATAAGTAGGCATATCAGTAATATAGGCTTCAGCATGACCGGGAATACGGTAGAAGTTGCAGAACTTACAGTTAGCAATACATACATTAGTAGTATTTACGTTCCGATCTATCTGCCAGGTTACTTTGCCATGAGGTACTTGAATTTTCCTTAATTCATCAGCCACAAACATCAACTCGGTCAGAGGGGCATGTTCAAATAAAAACATTCCTTCTTCTACACTCAAAAACTCAAACGCCAAAGCTTTCTTGTACAAATCTGCTAACTGCATCATAATTTCCATTTAGAAAGAAACAAAAATAAGGGGGTTAAGTTTGCCATGAAGATACAAAGTCAGAAATATGAAGTATGAAATATAAAATATGAAGTAATTGAATACTTTATTTACTCATTTTTTTTTTGAAAAAACAATCCCGGTAGAAATCATATTTCATACTTCATATTTCCTATTTTATTCTGTCATTGTGGTTAGTAATCTATAATACTTCAAATACACTTTTTGCAAAAACATCCAGACTAGGGTCTCTTGCACCCATCAACAACAGTACACAATCATCCGTAAAGTGTGGACGAAGTGTGTGAACCAGATAGTTTCTGTCTTCCAAAAAATAGGCATTAGGGTGTGTAATTTTAATCATCTGTATCAAATCATTAGCACTAATGTCTTTGATGGCAGTACCTCCTGCATAGAATATTTCACTCATCCAGATCTCATCTTGTGGACGAAGGGCTTTGCTGATAGATTCTATAAAATCGTTTTTCAAAAAGCGTGTAGGGCCATAACCATGGGGTTGAAACCAGGCTATCACCTTTTTTGCCAAAGGTTGTACGCCAATAATGGCAGCAGCAACCTTTGCAGGATTATGAGCATAATCATCAATCACCCATACGTTGTTCTTTTTGCCTAATACCTGATTGCGCCTGTAAATACCCTTGTATTTTGCAATGGCTTTACTACATATTTCCAAGCTTACGCCCAACTTATTAGCAACAGTAACTGCCGCCAGCACATTTTCCATATTGTGTTTACCAATAGCATTGAGCGTAAAAGGTATATGATTAATAAAGAAGCTGATGTTTAGTCCTGTTTGCACAAAGCCCGTTGCTTTGTATTGTGCATCGGCATCGGTAGAGCTAAAATCGTTGTTTCTGTTTTGAGAGAAAGCCGCAGTAACCTCTTGAGAGGCATTCACTATAAAAGTCTGGCAATGACTTTTAAATATTTCAAATAGTTCCTCCAGTTCACTGATTTCTTTGTGGTCTTTATCAATGTTGAGTAGAACACCAATTTCTGGATGATAGTTTACTATAGATCCATCACTTTCATCTGCTTCTATCACCAATAAATCTCCTTTACCCAATTGAGCATTCCCTATCTTACCTTCTTCTTGAAGCCTTACCAAACCTGCACCACTAATGATGCTTGGCTCCAACCCCGCAAAGTCCAGAATATCAAACAGCATAGCAGTGGTGGTACTTTTTCCACTAGTTCCGCCAATAGCTACCGTACGCTTTTCTTGTATAATCAAACTCAACAACTCCGCCCTCTTGATAATTGGGATAGATAGACTTCTCGCCTTTTGTATCTCCACATTGCTTTCTTCTATTGCAGTAGAAATCACAATTACTTGTGTTTGTTCATCAATACCACTTCCATCTTGCAGAAAGCATTGTACGCCTTCTTCAACTAGCTTCTCTTGTGTTTCATTCTTTTCTGAAGGATGAAAATAGCGGTCGCTACCAGTAATTGTCTTTCCTGCTGCCGAAAGATATTGTGCAATTGCACTCATACCAGTACCAGCAACGCCTATAAAATGTAGCTTCTGTATATCCTTTAACGAAGTAATCGAATCCATAACGTCTTGTAATTGATAGGGGTCAAAGATAATAGTTGGGGTAATGCGGATTAAATGATAGTTATCATTAGGAAAGCTGTTGCTGCTCGCTTACACAGGAAAATCAAATATTGGTTGCATTGCTTTGTCCAACCCCTTTAATGACAGTTCTTTATTACAAAAATTTTCTTCTAAGGCTTTTGCCATTTTTAGCATGTGGTCTCGCACTTCTGTGGCTGCCAAATCATTGTAACCAGATACGGAGTCTTCTATAACATCATGTAAATCATCACCTCCGTCAGAAAAATAAGTCTTCTGAAATATGTTGTTGATCATTAGTATCACTACTACATCTCTCAGACTAAATTTAGTTTGATATTCTTTGTCCTTATTGGTTGCTTTAATAGATTTTTCAAATAGTTTCTTTGTTTCTTTAATCTCGGTAATACAACAAAAATCTGCTTCCCGAACACGTTCACTAAAGTTAGATGTACCATTAATGATGAGGCATTCAAAAAAACTGAATAGTGCCGATATATGGTGACTTACCAAATCATTTGCTAGGGAAAAGTATACTATTTTCTTTTTCTTATTCAGTCCAAGCGTTTTAGCTTCCTCCATTTGTCTCTTCTCCTCATTTTCACTCTGATAGAAGACCTCTTTTATAAAAGGAAAAACCAAAAACACTTCATCAGTTATCTCATATATCTTTCGCATTACCTCATCATACGACTCTCTTGAAGCGATTTCTTGTTCAGTAAGGTTATCCCTACCTTCAGTATTAGGAAGTATGGCATTTTTATAATAGAATTTTATCACGCACATCATTTCGCACATTACCAGACACTCCGTTTGATTCATCATCAAAGGAAACTCATTATCTTCTGATTTCATTCTTGCTTTTAGCTTGGCATTTTCTTCATCAAAAGAAGGATTACAAGTTAGTTGAGGTACATTCTTAGAGATATTATCTACCAAATTGTATAAAGGAAGAATGACGCCTTGAGCAAAAAAAGGAGGCAATTCATAATAGGTAACTTCATCGGAGTCTTGCATAAATAACTTTCGTGCAAGGTATGCTTTAATCTATCGGACAAAAGAGTTGATTTTTTTACTGTAAAGAAGCCTTTGAAGCTAAATGAATTGTTACAATATTAAGAGATAGATAAATTGTGACTGAATATAACCCAGATGTACTTTAATGAGAAGTATCAATTCATGCTGAATATTATTTCTATGCTACCTGTGCATTTATTTTATGGTATTCTTCCAACTTGGTTTGCGCCAACTTCTTCATGACATAGACATTTGCATCAAGCCAATCAGTCTCTATGCGTATGTTTAAACCATTCTTTTTAAAATCTTTTGCGACCTTTCTCTTCCTAGCAGCACTTTTAAATTTGTTTATTATTTCCTGTTTATCATTGATAAAAAATACCAGATAATGACTTTTAGAATTTAGTGCGCTTACTTTCTTTATGTTGCTCCAAGGAATAAAGCCTACTGAATGATAGCCTACCTTATCTGTAACTCCATTCTCATCAATAATGAAAATAGGCTTCTTGTGGGTGTACTTTTTCAACCAAACCCTAAACAACTGATAGATAAAGTAATAAATAAATAGTATAGCAATGCCACCAACAGCTATAATTGGTAAAAAAGCATTCACCTGTTGTTGGGGTCTTTGCAGAATATCATAGACCAAATTAGCTACTCCGAGTGGGATAAAAGCAAGCAAACAGGAAAGAGGAATTAAGCGTGTCTTTATTTTTGACTTGTTGTAAAAAACCTCCATTGAATTATTTTTCATGAGCAAATGAATTTTAAAATCGTTATGACAAATATATATTTTTTTATACTTTTTGAAAATATTTTTATATTCTTTGTTAAGTTTAATGCTTAAACCAACTTTTTCAGCTACCCAAAAACTTTCCTAGGCATTATTCGTAAATAATAGTACTAATTAATTTTTCAATCAACTTAGTTTCCTAGAACTATACATTTGTAAATCTTAAAAAAGAAAAATGGAAGGAAAGAATGTAAAAAGAGGTGTCATATTGATGAACCTAGGCTCGCCGGATAGTACAGCCACAAAAGATGTAAGGAAATATTTAGCGGAGTTTCTGATGGATGGTAAAGTAATAGACATCCCCTATCTGGTGCGCTTGTTATTGGTTCGTGGCATCATCGTTCCTTTCCGTGCTCCAAAAAGTGCTGAAGCCTACAAAACGATCTGGTGGAAGGAAGGATCTCCATTAATTCAACTTACTAAACAATTGCAAACAGCAGTTCAGGCAACAATGGATGAACCCGTTGAGATTGCTATGCGCTACGGCAATCCAACACCAAAATACGCTTATGATAAGTTGTTGAAAGAAAATCCATCTATTGAAGAAGTGGTTCTGATGCCTTTATATCCGCACTTTGCAATGAGCAGCTACGAAACTGCTGTCGATTACATGAAAGAAGTGCATCAAAAGCAAGGTTATACATTTTCATTAACTACCGTAAAACCTTACTACAACAACCCAGATTATATCCATGCTTTTGCGGAACATATCCGTCCTTATCTGGAGCAGGACTACGATCATATTCTATTTAGCTATCACGGAATACCAGAAAGACATTTGATGAAGTCCGACCCAACCAAGCAACATTGTTTGCAGGTTAACGATTGCTGCAATGTAGATTCTATCGCACACGAAACCTGCTATCGTCACCAGTGTCTGACAACAACTAGACTTACTGCTGAGGCATTGCAACTACCAAAAGAAAAGTATAGCTATTCAT
Organism: Chitinophagaceae bacterium; assembly: GCA_947452925.1. Taxonomy (GTDB): domain Bacteria; phylum Bacteroidota; class Bacteroidia; order Chitinophagales; family Chitinophagaceae; genus Parasediminibacterium. The sequence goes on from CANGFK010000063.1 coordinate 7,802, forward strand.
TTCAATCGCGATTGGGAAGAGACCCTTGGTTGAAGCCTTACACCGATTTCCGCCTGAAGGATATGCCCAAAGAGGGCATCAAAAAACTGTTGGTTATCTGTCCTGCCTTTGTGAGTGACTGCCTGGAGACCTTAGAGGAAATTGCTATCCGCGGAAAAGAAGATTTTATGGAAGCCGGTGGGGAAAGCTACGAAATGATTCCTTGCCTCAACACCGATCCGCTTTGGGTTTCTGCAGTAAGCAAGTGGGTAAAAGAAGTGGTATAATGAGACAATGCTAATTAATCTGGTTGTTCAAAACAATATACCATGACAGCGAATCATCCAAAGGATATTTCTATTCTGGACTACACCTATTCTCTCCCCGATGAGCAAATTGCTAAGTATCCGCTTGCTGAGCGTGATGAAAGCAAATTGCTTGTCTACAAAAGCGGAGTGATGGAAGAGAGCGTCTATAAAAATCTGGCTGGGCATCTTCCTGCTGATACGCTGCTGATTTTCAATAATACAAAAGTGGTGGAAGCAAGGCTAATCTTCACCAAAGCTACAGGCGGAGTTATAGAGCTTTTTTGTCTGGAACCACACGACCAATATTCCGATATTACTACTGCAATGTTGCAAAAGGGAAAGGTTCTATGGAAATGTCTGGTAGGCGGCGCAAAGAAGTGGAAGGCAGAGACCTTGGTGAAGGAAATTCAGTTTGAAGCTGAAACAATAAAACTTTCGGCAGTAATGCTGGAAAGGTTGAATGATTATTTTCTGATAGAATTATCCTGGGATAAAGACACTCTTTCTTTTGCTGAGATATTGCATATTGCCGGATTGATTCCACTTCCTCCTTACTTAAATCGTCAGGCTGAAGAAACAGATAAAGCTACCTACCAAACAATCTATGCCGAGCATGACGGTAGCGTTGCTGCCCCAACTGCCGGACTTCATTTTACCAAAAGATTATTTGAAAGCCTACAGGCTAAGGATATCTCTCATCAATTTGTTACGCTTCATGTGGGTGCAGGAACTTTTAAACCTGTAAAAGCAGCGACCATGCAGGAACATGAGATGCATGCCGAATTCATTGATGTTTCGTTAGAGTTGATTGAAAGTTTAATAACAAACAACTCCATCATTCCCGTTGGCACCACTTCATTGCGAACACTTGAAAGCTTGTATTGGCTAGGAGTGAAAGCGGCATCTTACACCCCTTCAGGGGATGGGAGTTTTGATGGAGGCTTAACCCAATGGGATGCGTACGAACTGCCACAGGATGTTAAAAAAGAAGAAGCGCTAGTAGCTTTAATCCATTGGATGAAGGACAATAATCTCAACCGCCTCATCACTAAAACACAATTATTGATTGCTCCGGGTTATCAGTTAAGAATTGCAAAAGGCATTATCACCAATTTCCATCAGCCGCAGAGTACACTTTTATTGTTGGTAGCCGCTATCATTGGAAGCGATTGGCGAAAAGTATATGAACATGCGCTGGCAAACAATTTCAGGTTTCTGAGTTACGGAGATGGATGCTTTCTTTTTAAGGCGTAAGGAACAAGGCATAAGGCTTATGTAAAGAAAAAATATGTTGTTTCCATTTCGTCACTTCCAACTTATAAATTATTGCTTATGCCTTTCTACTTACGCCTTATGACTTTCTACTTAGTTCAGCTGTGGATCCAACGGATAGTTTACCATCATCTTATATTCTCCACCCAATTCTTGTAGTGCAGACTTCCAACTATTTTCGGGAGCAGTATTAAAGAGTAATCTTTTGCTTCCTTGAGATAGAATCCAGCTTTTATCATCAATCTCTTGTTGCAACTGCCCCTCTCCCCAACCACTATAGCCCACAAAGAAGCGTATCATCTGTGGCTTAATTTCCTGACTTAACAAAAGCGCAATTACTTCTGCAAAATCTCCTCCCCAAAAAATTCCTTTCTGTATTTCAATGCCTCCTGTAATCAGTTGAGGACATTGGTGTATAAAGTGAAGTGTGTTAGTCTGAACGGGTCCACCAAAATATACTGGAAAAGTATTGCCTTCTAGGTCTTCAATCAAATCGCCCAATACTTCTTCTTTTTTCTTATTCAGCACAAAACCAAAACTACCTTCCGCCTGATGATCACACATCAAAACAGTGGTACGAACGAAGTTTGGATCCTTCAAAAATGGATCGGAGATGAGTAATGTTCCTGGTGCAATGCTATTTTCCATTGCAGAAAAGTACAAACAATTTTTTATTCAGCCAAGAGTTCTTCATAGTTAAAATGTAGGTAAAGGTTTTTTTACTATTTAAATACCTATTCGTAGTATTTATATTTGCCCTGATGAAGAAAACTTTACCCGTTATTGTCGTTCTCACAACACTTTCTCTGCTTGGGCTTTTGCTTTTGCAGGCTTCATGGCTGGACAATCTGTTGGTTCTTCGCCGTGGGCAACTCAACAATAAAATAAACGAAGCAGGTGTTTCCGTGGCTGTCGACCTATACAAAGGAATCAATACGTCACCTTCTCTCAAATTAAGAAGTAATCTTGGCTTCTCCCGGTTCAGCAATGGCATGCCGATTATACTGAATGCCCCCACTGTAGAAGAAAAATATAAGCTGGAAGATGTAAAACAGAAGCTGAACAAAGCTTTCGCCAAAGCAGACTTACACTACCTGAAGTTTGAATTTGCCATTATCAACAGTACAGAAGACTTCGAGATGCGCACACCCGATTTCGAACAAGCCTATTGGGATACCGTCTCCAACAAAAGACTATTTGTAGGCATTGGCCCCGAAACAGCTGCCGACCTGGAGGGCATCAGTGCACCAGAACACCTGATTATCATCGTTCCCGACTTCACCAAACAAATATGGGGCTCCCTTCGCTGGATAATCCTTGGCGGAATTGGTTTTATGCTCGTCATCATTGCCGCCTTCTACGTTACGCTGCGAACCTTATTCAATCAAAAGAAACTGAGTGAGATAAAGAGTGATTTCATCAATAATATGACGCACGAATTCAAGACTCCGCTAGCCACTATTTCGCTGGCAGTAGATGCGCTGAAGAATGAAAAAGTACAGAGTAACAAAGAGAAGATGGACTATTTCACGGGCATCATTAAAGAAGAAAACAAGCGCATGAACCGTCATGTAGAGACTATTCTGCAAGCGGCTTTGCAAGAAAAACAGGAGATGAAACTAGACCTTGTAGAACTTCATGTGCACCAGGTGATAGATAAAACGCTGGAGAACTACAAACTGCAACTGGAAGAAAAAGGAGGTAAAGTGGAATTGAAGCTAGCTGCACAAAACGACCTGATAATTGCGGACGAAATACACTTCACCAACCTATTGTCCAACCTGATAGACAATGCCATCAAGTACAGTTATGAGAAAGTCTTAATAAAAATTTCGACACAAAGCACTTCCAGGTTTATGGCTGTAACGGTACAAGATAATGGCATTGGGATGAGCAAGGAAAGTGTAAAACACATTTTTGAGAAATTCTACCGCGCCCACACTGGTAATGTGCACAACATAAAAGGTTTTGGCTTAGGGATGAGTTATGTAAAAATGGTGATTGATGCCCACAAAGGAAGAATAAAAGTAGACAGCACCCTAGGCAAAGGCACTACTTTCACGATAGAAATCCCTTGGAAGCAAGCGTAATCATTATAAAATAATCTCACCACAAAGCCAGATGAAGTATGAAATAGGAGGTATGAAATATGATTTCTACCGACTAACGATCGCTGAAAATGAAAGGAGGAAACAAAGTACCTAACTACTTGTCTCCTCCTTTTATATTTCATACTTCATATTTCATATTTCTCTTCCTAGTCTCC
>CANGFK010000064.1 GCA_947452925.1 Chitinophagaceae bacterium
GCCCCTATCCTATCGGACATTATTTATGTGAATGAGAAATATAGGGCGGCAGTAGAAAATGTGTTGGAACCTTACCTGAATTATTATGTAGTGAATAATCTGGCTGAGGGAATGGAAGCCATCCGTTTGTTGGACAATAACAAGAAAGGCAAGGCGAATTTCTTTTTGTTGGATAAGATAGTTGCTACGAATGCATCCATCCATCAGCCAACAAATTCTACAAAAGCATTGGACGTAATTGAAGTTGATGCGCAGTACAAAGAACTTGCAGCATACCTTTTGGGCAATGTATTTATAGCAGAAGATGAAACCGCTTTTGAGAGTGCATCAGCAGACACTATTGTATTAGAGAAGAGTGGTAAGTATGTACAAGGTCAATACACATTAAAGGGTGGAAGCGTTGGTTTGTTTGAAGGAAAAAAGATTGGTCGTGCGAAGAACCTAGAGAAACTAAATGAGGAGATTGCGCAGCAAGATACTATTGTACAATCGTTGAAGGCAGAGATAAAAACGTTGTCTGATAAGGTGTTGGTGTTTAATCAGCAATTGAAAGAAAATGCCATCAAGCAGACAGAGAATGAAATTAGTCAGTTGACCAACCAGGTTTTTGCTGCTAAGAATAAAATAGAAAATACACAGGCGGCACAAGCAACGTCCCAACAACGCTTGGAAGACCTGCAAGAGCGTTTGGAAGATGAGCAAGAATCGATAGCTGCGACAAGGGAAAACTTGTTGACCTTGAACAAACAATTGCAACAAACTGCAGCTGATTTGCAGTTGGTGGAAGGCGATTATAAACTGGCAGAAAGAGATTACCAGACTGCCTCTGCACAATACAATGAAAGCAATTTGCAGTTGACAAGACAGCAAAGTAAGATCACGGCTTTGCAACAAGAGTTAACCTTCAAGCAGAAGCAACTGAATGATTTGCATACACAAATTGAAGAGAACACAAAGCAATTGGGCGATGCAGCTATCAATATATTGGAAGGAGAACAGGCATTGGCAGCTTGCGAAACGGTATTATTGACTTTATTGAGAACGAAAGAAGAAGAAGAGAAGAAGCTGAATGAAGCGGATCAGGCATTCTATTCTTTAAGGAACTTATTGAATGGAAAAGAGGCTGAGTTAAAGCAAAAAGTGAAGAGTAAGGAGTTACTTGACAATGCGCTGACTGAAGTAAAAGACAGGCTGAATGAATTGAAACTACAACTGGCAGGGATGAAAGAACGCTTGCAAGTAGAGTTTAAGATTGATTTAGATACCATCTTGAAAGAAGCTCGTGAAACTGAAACGCCTTTGGCTGAACTACAAAGCACTAGTGACAGGTTGCGCCGGCGAATTGAAAATATGGGGGAAATAAACCCTACCGCGATTGAAGCATACACGGAGATGAAGAAAAGGTATGACTTCATTCTTGAACAAAAGAACGACTTGGTGAGTGCGAAAGACAGCTTGTTACAAACGATACAAGAAGTAGAATCTACTGCTAACCAATTATTCTTAGATACCTTTAATAAGGTGCGTGATAACTTCCAGAAAGTGTTTAAAGCCTTGTTCACGGAAGAGGATACGGCCGATATGATATTGGTGAATCCGGAGAATCTGGCAGAAACAGGTATTGAGATTATTGCGAAGCCAAAAGGTAAACGTCCGTCATCAATTACGCAGTTGAGTGGTGGAGAAAAGACATTGACGGCTACAGCGTTATTGTTTGCTATCTATCTGATTAAGCCTGCTCCTTTCTGTATTCTGGATGAGGTGGATGCACCGTTGGATGATGCGAATGTTGGTAAGTTCACACAGATGATTAAGAAGTTTAGTGATAACTCACAGTTCATTATTGTCACACACAATAAACAAACGATGGGCGCGGTTGATGTGATTTATGGGGTAACAATGCAGGAACCGGGCGTGAGTAAGCTGGTGCCGGTGGATTTCAGGAGTTTGAATTAACCCTACCCCCTAAAGGGGAGTAAAAGAAAGTTAACAGCAAAGTACACGGAGGAATTGCGCAAAGGAGGAATAAGGGTTTAACACAGAGGTGGTAGAGGGAGTAAGAAAGAAAATATTTTATGTATAAAACCATCACGGTCATATTTCTTGCGCTTTATGGTTGCTTTGTAATTTTTGCGAGACAACCGGATTATTTTGATGGAGAAGTGACGAATGCATCCATTCATTATGCAAAAGACTCTGCAACTCAGGAGAGCATTCCTTTAGCAAATTTCTCTATTGGCTCTACTAAATATTCTGTGAAGGCGGCTTATCCATTGCGGCCATTGGATGAGGGGGAGACATTGGAGATAATATATGAAGCTGCTAATCCTACTAAAGCAACTGTTTTTAGTATCTGGGGATACTGGATATTATGGGATGAGCTGTTGGTTTCACTTGTAATTTATCTTGTTCTATTTTATGCCGCGGTAAGCATTACTGATAATCCTACGCCTGAATCATTGATAGAGCAACTGGAATTTAAGGAAGAGAAGAAAAGGAAATACAAATAGTGGTTAGTGGTTAGTGGTTAGTGGTTAGTGAAATTGTGCTTTTTGAGGGACTTGAAAAATATTTTGGGTGGCAATTAGCAAGAGAATTGCGTGAATTATCAAGGGAATTCTAAGAATTGTCAAGAGAATTCTGCCTAAAAGCAAGAGAATTGCCTTTGAAATCAAGAGAAATAATTACCTACTTTTAGCCCTTTATTACTTTATTAATTAATTGCCGGTATGAATTTAAAGAAATCATTTATTGTTCCCTTTTCAGTTATGCTTATGTCATCAGTCCATTCTCAAACAATTATTCCTTTATACAAAGGAGTAATTCCTAACAGTAAACCTTGTAGTATAGTTGAAGTGACGGCTCCTCCGGGCAGAGTAAGTGGGGTGACGGCACCGGTTTTATATGCCTATTTGCCCGAGAAACCTGATACTGTGCGTGGGGCTGTTATTATTTGCCCAGGTGGAGGCTATGGCAGGTTGGCAATTGACCATGAAGGTCATGAAGTAGCAAAGAATTATTACAAACAAGGCATTGCTGCTTTTGTATTGAAATATAGGCTACCAATAGATACTGCCTGTGTTGAGAATACTGAAACGGTGGCGTTGATGGATGCGCAACAAGCCATTAAAATTGTGCGTGACCGGGCTGCAGAATTTAATATTAACCCTAACAATGTGGGTATCATGGGCTTTTCGGCGGGGGGGCATCTTGCTTCTTCTTTGGGTACACATTATTCAGTAAGTCTTATTCCAAACAAAGAAAATACTAATTTACGTCCAGACTTTATGGTGTTGGGTTATCCTGTAATTAGTTTTACGGATAGTCTTGCACACAAAGGGAGTAGGGAAAATATGCTAGGAAAGAAAACATCGAAAGAAAAGATTGAGTTATACAGTAATGAGTTGCAAGTGACAGCCAACACGCCACCTACCTTTTTGATCCATGCAGCAGATGATAAGGCTGTGAAAGTGGAGAATAGCTTAGAGTTCTTTCTGGCATTGAAAAGAAACAAAGTTGCTGCTGAGATTCATATTCTTCAAAAGGGAGGACATGGATTTGGATTACATAATAAAGATGAGCCGGGTAATTGGTTGGAATCGGTATATGTGTGGTTGAAAGCGAATAAGATGCACTAAGAGAGTTATAAGTTATAAGTTGTACGTTGTAAGTAGAGCATAGGAAGAAAATAAAAAGTCCCGACAGTAATTGTACTATCGGGACTTTTTATTTTGAGGGTAATTCTATTCAGATTAGAATATGAACTTGATACCCAACTGACCTTGCCAACGTGAGTTGATAGGATCTACAGTGTAGTAGTGTCCGTTTAAACCATTAGGTCTAACAAAGTTGAAAGTAGGCGTGTATCCAGTTGTAGGAGCTCCAACAGCTTTACCGTTTGCATCTTTAACGAATTTCAAGAAGTTAACAGTGTAGTTGTTGAGGTTGGTTACAAATGTTACATGTCCCCACTCGTTGTTGATCAAGTTCAATACATTGATTACGTCGAAGCTAATTTGTAGCGCCTTGCTCTTATCAGATTTGCTCAATTTGAATTCGTGCATAATCTTCATATCCAAATCGTGATTCCAAGGCGTACGCATACCATTACGTTCAGCGTATTGACCACGACGTGTTTTAAGGTATTTGTCGCCACTGATGAATGCATCTAAATCTACCCATTGTTGTAATGAGCTATAAGTTACATTACCATTTGCATCTTTAATATCAGCTAATTTGATATCAGACTGATCTTTTGGAATGTATGGCAAAGGTGCATTTGAACCATTACCCAAAGAAGCAGATTGATAGATTAAGCTGTATGGACTACCAGAGGTTCCGGCATAGAAGAATGAAACTGTTGTTGCATTCATTTGATTCCAAACCATTGTACCTGCTGCAGTTGCAACTATACGGTGACGTAAATCGAAGTTAGAATAAGCCAAAGGAGAGTTACTAGGTGTGTTTGAAGGATTTACGTTGTAGCTACTTTCCCAAGAGTTACGTATACCATTTGTAATATCCTTGCTTTCGCCATAAGTGTAACCAACACTCCAGTTTGTGTTCAGGATGTGGCTTCCTACGCTGATATTGTTAGTAGTTTTAGAAATTTGAGCAGTCAGGTTATAACGGTATCCTTGAGTAGTGTTAGTCAAGAAATAAACGTTAGAATAAGCACTGTTGTATTTACCGCCCACATAAACTGGTGTTTGAGTAGGACCAGTAGAATAGTAAGCAACAGAATCCTTCAAGTTAATTTGCTCATACTTTACATCATAAACTGTTTTGGTGTACAATACATCCAAAGTCAATTTATAACCTTTACCAAATTTGAAGTCGGCAGCAACACTGCTTCTCCATACAGTAGGTAATTTGAAGTTATTATCGAAAACATCTATTTCACGCGTGCTACTTCTCGATGCACCACCATATTTAGTTACTGTATCTTTTAACCCTTTAGGATCAATTGCCAAAGGAACAGCTGTACCTGCAGCTGGTCCATTCCAGTCGATGTTACCATAAGTACCACCATTTAGAGTGTAGGCATAACCATACCATGCGAATGGAACACGACCAGTGAAAATACCAGTACCACCACGAAGTACGAAACTACCATCTCCATTAACATCGTAGTTGAAACCAATACGAGGAGAAACAGTAACACGAGAAGGTAACTGACCAGTTAACTGACTGAAAGGTGTGTTACTGTAGGTTGGATTTGCAGAAACATACTTAGGCGCTCCTGTAGCAGCAATAGTATTGGTACTGTTTAACAAACTATCCTTGTATGGTTGAGAACCTACATAAGTATAGTCTAACCTTGCACCAAAAGTAACTTTCAAGTTCTTGGTAAGAGAAATTTCATCTTGACCATAAACACTAGTCAATGCTACAGAGAAAGGATTTGGAGGATCGTTTCTTAATTGGTCTATGTTGCTGTATTTGCCATTTGTAACAAATGCACCACGGATACGGCTAGGATTATCAGCCAAGAAACTGTTTACACCTCTGTTGTATTCCCAACGACCATTGTAAGAATTGATGAAACCATAAGTAAGATCATAAAATTCATTGTGTGTACCAAAGGTTAACTTATTGATTCCTTTAGTGATGGTTAGGTTATCACTTAATTCATACGTGCTTTGTTTTAAATTATAGACAGACGCTTCTCTCCAAGTACCAGCTGTGATACGACCATTGTCGATATCTATGTATGGAGCAATAGTACCAGGGAAAGTTCTGTACTCATGAACGTGAACATAACTCAATGTAAGCTGGTTGTTTACATCAGCACTGAATTTACTTTTCAACTCAGCAACCAAATTGGTATTCTTAGTGTACTGCGTAAAGTCGTTAGAACCAAACTGGAAGTTACTTGAAGATCTTTCCAAGTTATTACCTTGTCCGTCAGTGTATATCATACGAAGCATCAAGCTATTTTCCTTGTTAAGATTAAAATCTAAACGACCAAAAAGCTTATCACTCTTTGTAAATATTTTGTAAGAACCTAAATAACTTCCTGCATCATATCCATATTTATTTTGCAATTGATTGGCAATGGAAGTAACTTCTGCCAATGTTGCAGCAGCACCAGGATCACCAATGTTGTTTGTACTTGGTTCTTGCCTGTCGGTATGTTCGAAGTTGACGATAAAGAAAGCTTTGTTTCTGATAATTGGACCGCTGATGGTAGCTCCTGTTTGATACTCGTGAAAGTCTGAACCAATAGATGATTTCTTTCCATCTACACTTTTACCTACAAAAGCAGCGGTTCTGCCATATCCATAAACAGAACCATGAAAATCGTTTCCACCACTTTTTGTAATAGCATTAACGCTACCACCCGTAAAGTTTCCTATTTTAACATCGTAAGGAGCCAATTGCACTTGTACTTCTTGAATAACATCAATGCTGTAAGGAACAGTTCGTGTACCAGCACCCGCAGTACCAGCTTGTCCGCCACCACTGGTACCACCAGCAGAATTACTAAAACCAAAGGCATCATTGTTAATTGCCCCATCTACCGTTACGTTATTGTAACGGAAATTGCTACCGGCATAAGAGTTATTGTTTGATTGAGGTGTTAAACGGGTATAATCGCTCAAACTTCTACCGATAGTTGGTAGTGTGTTTAGTTGTTTGATGCCTATTGTTGTTCCACCTTGGATACTTTTTTTACCCGCCTTTACTACTACTTCCTGAAGCTCAACTGCTGCAGAAGACTTTAGGGTTGTTGTAAACTCAGGATTGCTTCCCAAGGATAGATTTACATCATTAAATACTTGTTCTTTAAATCCTACATAAGAGATTTTGATGGTGTAGGGACCACCTGGTTTTAGGTTGGGGGCATAGAATATACCCTTACTGTTGGTTTGGGTTGCAAATACAGCACCTGTTGGTTCGTGCTTGAAACTGATAGTTGCACCTGACAATAGTGCTCCTTTTTCATCTTTTACCCTACCATTGAGTGTGGAGGTTGTTTCTTGTGCGAAACTGTACACTGAAAAGCAAACGAAAATGATCGCTTGAAATACAAGAATAAAATTTTTCTTCATTAAAAAGTTATTGTTTGAGAGCGCGAAAGTAGAGGCCCAATGTTACCTTAATGTTAACTTCTGCCTTGACATGTGGATAAAATACACCCGCTAAACTTCCAACTAATTAATGGCTTTAATTCTAAAATCTTTGCAGAAACAGACCAACAAAAAGTTATTTTTTATTATTCTTGGTCTTCTTGATTTCTTTTCTTTTTATGAATGTATCATCAAAATAACACTCCATACCTCTTCTGTTACCACAGCTGCCCTTTTCCTTGAGGGTTACTTCATTGCCTTCAAAATTGAAATCTATAATGCATGGGTCACCCGCCTGACTGTAGATACCCGTTGCTGCATCACTCATTTTCATTTGTCCTTTTAGCTCACCCACGCAAGTGCCATCTTTCTTTTCAAAATGAATAAAGAACATATAAGTATTGGCATCTTTTCCATCGCGGATGCTCATAAAATTCTGCTTATCAGTCGTATATTCTCCACTCAGCTTATTTTTCCTAGGCAATGTATCAATAGGATTCAGTACTACGCCCACTTTCTTGGGATCCTCGTTGGTATCATTTACTACCACCATAAAAACGCCAGCCGTATTGTACACCCATCCCACTTTGGTAAACTGCAATTGTTTTGTTTCCTTATTGATGCGCTCTTTAATTACCATAAAAGTTGGTTCTTTATTAATGGAAAGCGAATGGATGTATCCGTCTTCATCGGCATCATTACTCAACATTACTTTAGCAGCTAAAAATTTATTTTCTTTATTAAATACTACTGCTACCTCTTGCACCTGATTGTGCTGGAGTACATTAAATAGTAAATAGATTTCATTCTCCTTACTAATTCGTCCTACAGGATGAATAACATATTTTGCTTTGGTATCAATTAATTCTTCCAAAACACTATCAGGAATAAACTGACTCAAAACCTTATGACCAATTTTGATTGTATCAGCAAAGGCATTGATGTTGGTATCTGCCACCGTATAGGGCAAAGTGATGGGAGCGAATGCAGCAACGAAATCATTAACCTTAACTGGTGCATCGCCAGCAAGATCTGTTTTCTTGTTCCTACAACTAAAAGTGACTACTGCTACCAATATTAAAAGGGAGTATTGAATGCTTCGTACCATATTATTATATGCCATAGTATTTTTTTGACGCGATAAAAATAGGTGTATTAGTTAAAATACTAAATACAACTCTTTTATTCGACCAACTTTTAAGCTTGAAAGGTAATTATAGTTGTGAAGGTGACCACCTTTTAGATAAAAGTGGCGACCTTTTGAATAGAAACTAAAATATTCTCTTCAATTATTACAAAATTCTCTCTTCCGACACTCTATATCGGAACAGAGCTTCTACTGCTTGATAAAACGATTACTTGTTGAATGATAATAATCATCTAAATAATTAGTCATTACTGATGAAGGTCACTTTGCACCTTCCTATTGTTTAGCAATTTGCACCCATCAAAATAAAGACAATTAAAAACAAGAACACACGGTCTTTACAAACGCTTTTTAGAACTTAAAATATAAAGTTATGATTCAAGAAACAAAATTCCCTTTTCAAGAAGTTTCACCAGCAAAAGCTGATCTTGAAAGTTGGGTAAACAGTATTGCGAACCATTGCGAAGCAGACTTCGTGAAATGGTGCGATGGAACAAAAGAAGAATACGACGGCCTCTGCCGATTGCTTGTGAACAAGGGTACCTTTATTAAACTAAATGAAGAAAAACGCCCCAACAGCTTCGCTTGTTTTAGCGACCCTAGTGATGTTGCACGAGTAGAAGACAAAACTTTCATCTGCAGTCGCAGAAAAGAAGATGCAGGTCCTACCAACAACTGGATGGAACCAAAAGAAATGAAAACTTTGTTGAATGGTTTGTTGCAAGGCTCTATGCAAGGACGCACCTTGTATGTAATTCCTTTTTGTATGGGACCACTAGGGTCTCCGTATGCAAGGTATGGTGTACAATTGACTGACTCTGAGTATGTGGTTGCCAACATGCACATCATGACAAGAATGGGTGGTCAGGTTTATCCTTATCTGCACAAAGGAGAATATGTAAAATGTATTCACTCAGTGGGTGCGCCTCTAGGTCCAACTCAGCAAGACACAAAATGGCCAAACAATCCAACTGTTAAGTACATCTCTCATTTCCCAGAAGAAAGATTAGTTATTTCTTATGGTAGTGGCTATGGTGGAAACGCCTTGATGGGTAAAAAATGTTTCGCACTCCGTATTGCATCTGTATTGGGACGTGAAGAAGGATGGTTGGCAGAACACATGCTTATTTTGGGTGTAGAATCTCCCGAAAAACAAAAGACTTATGTAGCTGCTGCCTTCCCAAGTGCTTGCGGTAAAACTAACTTTTCTATGATGATACCTGCAAAAGGTGTTGATGACTGGAGAGTGACTACCGTGGGTGATGATATTGCATGGATTCATAAGGGCGAGGATGGACGTTTGTATGCCATCAACCCCGAAGCTGGTTATTTTGGAGTAGCTCCTGGTACCAACTACAAAACAAATCCGAATGCAATGGAAAGCATTAAGGAAAATACCATCTTCACCAACGTAGCTATCACAGCTGATGGAGATGTATGGTGGGAAGGAATGACTAAAGAAGTTCCTGCGGGATTAACCAACTGGAAAGGTTTGCCTCACGATCCTGCAAGCGGACAACCTGCTGCACATGCCAACTCTCGTTTCACAGCTCCTGCTTACCAAAATCCAGCAATAGACAGCGAATGGGATAGCCCTAAGGGTGTGCCGATTGAAGCATTTGTTTTTGGAGGAAGAAGAAGTACTGCAGTGCCATTGGTTTGTCAATCTTTCAACTGGAATTTCGGTGTTTATACAGCCGCAACCATGGGTAGTGAAATGACTGCCGCTGCTTTTGGAGAAATAGGAAAGGTTCGTCGTGACCCATTTGCGATGTTACCATTTATGGGCTATCACATGGGAGACTATGTAAACCATTGGTTACAATTTGGACGTACATTGGGCAATGCACCACGTATTTTCAGTGTAAACTGGTTTAGAAAAGATGAAGAAGGCAAGTTCTTATGGCCAGGATTTGGTGAAAACATGAGGGTATTGAAATGGATTGTTCAACGTGTGCATGGTGGTGCAAGTGCAGTAGAAAGCCCAATTGGCTGGATGCCTCGCTATGAAGACATGGATTGGACAGGTATTGAAAACTTTGACAAGAATGATTTTGCGAAGATTATGACTGTAGACAGAGAACCTTGGAAACAAGAGTTATTGTCTCACGAAGAGTTATTTGCAAAATTATATGACAAACTTCCTAAAGAGTTTTACTTTATGAGAGAGTTGTTATTGTCTGCTTTGTGGCGTTCCCCTGAACATTGGGCGCTGGAACCTGAGAGAGAATAGAAAACGAGAACTATACAAAGGGGAGCAAGCAATTACGCTTGTTCCCTTTTTAATTCTACGCTACTACTCTATTTCGCAAGCGCTTATGCTCATTTTCAAATGAGTTTTTGTTCACTATTAAAAACTATTTTATGAATTGGTTTATAGAACTTTTCACCACAGCCGAAGATGCAATATCACATTCTGTTTCTATCCCACATACAGTTTTAATTTATGCTATTACAATTGCCTTAGGCAGCTGGTTGGGAAAAGTAAAGATTTTCGGCGTCTCTTTCGGCGTAACTTGGGTGCTATTCATTGGCATCATACTATCCTACTTGGGCATTACTGTACAGAAAGATGTTCAACAATTTTTGAGAGACTTTGGATTGGTACTTTTTGTCTACTCCATCGGACTTCAGGTAGGATATGGCTTCTTTGCCTCATTAAAAAAGAATGCATTAGCTAACAATCTTTTAGCTGCATCAGTTGTTTTTCTTGGTATTGGGCTGACCATTTTATTTCACTTCATCTCTGGAAGCAATATTGCCATCTTAACGGGAGTTATGAGTGGCGCCGTAACAAATACCCCAGGTTTGGGCGCAGCACAAGCAGCCATAAAAGACTTGCAGATTGCTGACACCAACAATACATTTTCCAACATATCTCTTGCCTATGCAGTGGCATATCCATTTGGTGTATTTGGAATAATTACCTCACTCTTACTTCTTCGCAAGCTTTTGGGAATAAATGTGGAGAGAGAAAGAGAACTTCACCGTAAACTAGAAGTATTCAGGTCAAATAAGCCAATAGCAGTGCACCTGAATCTAGAGAATACTGGTTTGATGGGGAAACCGCTCCGCCATGTATTTGAGTTTTTGAAGGAACCTATTATCGTCTCCAGAATGTTACACAATGGAGAAGTAATTACGCCTACGCCCGATTTGATATTGCACGAACGCGACATTTTACTAGTCATTACCACTAAAAATCAGTTGAAGCACCTGAGAAGCTTAATTGGTTCTGAGAGTAATATCAACCTTAAAGATTCTGCTGAGA
>CANGFK010000065.1 GCA_947452925.1 Chitinophagaceae bacterium
ATAAAGTTGATGTCTACAAAGTACACTGCTTGTTTTATACTGAATGATTTAAGTGTTGCTGCGTCTACAGTAGTAATTGATGCAATGTTTTGTTTAGAACTGCTAACTGTAATCTTCCCAGTTTCTTCGTCCTTTGCAATGCGTATTTTATCCAATCCACACAAATTCAGTATCGCCTCAGCAATACCTTTCGCATGGTAGAAGTCGAAAGATTTTGCTTTCTCTTGCCAGGTATCTTCATGGTTATCCCCTGTTATATAGATGGCCAAGTGTTCATCTTCCCAATAAGAACCTACGCCCTTGGTATGATAGGTTTTGCCATATTCAAACAGTTGCAGGTTGTTGTTCTTTCTGTTGTTGTTATAAGCAATACACTCCAACCCTGTTTCCAGCATCGAAGGACGCAAAACATCTAAATCGGCACTCAGGTTATTCATCATCTTCACAGTGCCATTCAATACATCCTCACCAAAGTATTTGCTATTGGTAATGGAGTTGGTGACTATCTCATTGAAGCCTTGCCCTATCAGATAAGTCGCAATTTTATCCTTTAAAGCCTCCTTTGCACCGAGTGCATTTATGGAAGGGGAAATGGTGATGGAAGTTGGAATATCAATGTTATCCAATCCGTCTATCCTGATTATTTCTTCTACCAAATCTGCCGGAAGACTGATATCGGGTTTACTAAAAGGCACAGAAACAGATATTTCATCTATTCCTTCTCTGTTAATCTCAAAGCCAAGCGCTACTAATATTTTCTTAACTGTATCAGGGTGATAATTTTTACCACTCAGTTTCTTAAGGTATTGATATTTTAAAGAGACCAGCGTCTTTTCTTTAGGAGCAGGATAAACATCAATAATATCACTGCTTATTTCCCCGCCCGCCACTTCTTTTATCAATAAAGCAGCACGTTTCAATACGTTTACTGCATTAGAAATATCAACCCCTTTCTCAAATCGGGTAGCGGCATCTGTCCTCAATCCATGCTTTAAAGAAGTCTTTCTGATGCCTGAGGAAGCAAAGCAAGCACTTTCCAAAAAGATGTTGGTGGTAGAAGCAGTTACACCACTGTGCAATCCGCCAAAAACTCCTGCAATACACATAGGTGCCCTGCCATCACAGATTAATAAGTCTTCTGCAAACAGCTTTCTTTCTTTTTCATCGAGGGTGGTAAACAGTTCATCCGCTTGTGCCTTCTTTACAATGATGCTTTTTCCTGCAATCTTATCTGCATCAAATGCATGCAATGGTTGTCCTGTTTCATTCAGGATGAAGTTGGTAATATCCACTACATTGTTGATGCTTCTTTGCCCGATAGCGTTCAATTTATTCTTCAGCCATTCTGGCGATTCTTTTACGGTCAATCCACTGATACTTACACCCGCATAACGAGGACAAGCTTCTGCATCTTCAACTGTGACAGCTATTGGTAAATTCTTATTTTCTATCTTGAAAGTATTAACGAAGGGGCTCTTTACTTTCCCTTTCACTTTCTGATGATGCGCTAAGTAGGCAACCACATCTTTCGCAACGCCGAGATGACTCATGGCATCCATACGATTTGGCGTTAAGCCTATTTCGTAGATGATATCATTGTATGGTTTAAAGTATTCAGCCGCAGGCGTACCCACTATTGTGTCGGCGGGTAAAACCAAAATACCTTCATGGCTGGTGCCAATACCTATTTCATCTTCTGCGCAAATCATCCCAAAGCTTTCTTCGCCTCTTATCTTGGCAACACGCATCGTTAGTGAATCGCCAGAGATTGGGTAGATAGTTGTACCAACAGTAGCCACCACTACTTTTTGTCCCACAGCAACATTGGCTGCACCGCAAACTATTTTGAGTGGTTCGGCAGCACCAGTATTAACAGTAGTAATTCTTAATTTATCTGCGTTAGGGTGTTGTTCGCAAGTAAGTACTTCACCAATGAGTAAGCCTTCCAATCCGCCCTTTACACTTTGGTAAGGTTCCATACTTTCTACCTCCAATCCAATGCTGGTCAATATTTTAGAAAGCTTCTCGGGTTCTATTGTTTCAGGCAAATATTCTTGTAACCAATTGTAACTTATAGTCATTCCTAGCAATTAATGAGTTGCAAATATATCAATTTACAAGATGGCAGCTACCAATGGGTAAAACCTTGTGAATTTATTGAGGTGAGAGAATAAGGACAATTAATCTGAAATAAAAATTGCAGTCAACAGCAGCAGACAAAAATTATTTGCTCATTCAAAAAGTCTCTTTACTTTAGTGGCACGATGAATATACCTTATACTAAAAAGAAACTAGCCATAATCGCTTTTTTACTATTACAGTTCCTTACAAAGACATTTGCACAGCCAATTCTTCAAAATGCAGCAAAAGATGCCTATGCTATCACCAAAATGATGAATAGATTTCATGTGCAGCCAAAGCCAGTGAATGATACTTTTTCGGAAGATGTGTATCGCATGGTAATTAAGAAGCTTGATCCGAGAAAAATATTCTTTACCAAGCAGGATATTACAACGTTAAATCCATACATACACTTTCTTGATGATGAAATTAAAACAAGTAACCCGGTGTTTATAACACAGTTGGCAAATATCTATAGGCAGCGGGTAAAGCAAACAGATTCTATTATTGATGAAGTAGGGAAGAAGCCCTTTAATTTTTCATTGAAAGAAAAAATAACTGTCACAGAGGATACTTCTTATGCAGAAAATACGGCTGTCCTTAGGAATAAGATTTATAAGATGATGAAACTCACCACAGTACATTCCATTGCTGAGGATTATCCCAAGAAAGCTACATTGGCGGTTCAAAAAAAGTATACTGACAGTATTGAGCCTATTGTGAGGGCACATATCACTGCTTCGTTAAAACGGAATTTCAAAGCAATAATTGACAAAGATAATGGGTTGGAAAAGGAGGTTGGTAACTCCTATTGTGAGTGCATTGCCAATTGTTTTGATCCACATTCAGATTATTTCCCGAAGGAAGAAAAAGAAGAGTTTGAGACACATCTTGGAAAGAAACCTTTGGTATTCGGCTTCACCCTTCAGGAAGAAGAAGATGGTACCGTAAAGATAGCTTCGCTTGAACCAGGAAGTCCTGCTTACAAAAGTGGTCAGTTGAACAAAGGAGATAAAATTCAGGCAGTTCAATGGCCAGGCAAGGATAAAGTAGTGGTGGGAGATAAGGGGGAGTCGTTTGTGAATAATCTATTGGATGGAGAGCATACCGACAAGGTTACTATTACAGTAAAAAAATCGGATGGGTCTACAAGGCAAGTATCTCTTCAAAAAGAACGTGTGGACAATGGTTCGGAAGATGACGACAAAGTGAAGAGTTTTATTCTGCGTGGCACAAAATCAATCGGATACATCTCCTTACCTGCATTTTATATTGATTGGGATGAGAAGAATAAGGGATTAAATGGGTGTGCTAATGATGTGGCAAAGGAGATTGTAAAACTGAAGGAAGAGCACATTGATGGACTGATAGTAGACGTAAGATATAATGGAGGCGGAGCTATACAAGAAGCTATTGAGTTGGCAGGAATCTTTATAGATGCAGGTCCTGTGGCTCAGGTTAGAGAGCGAGAAGGCAGGTCAATACCTTTATTGGATAGGCAAAGAGGGACTATTTATGATGGGCCAATGGCAATAATGGTCAATGGCTATAGTGCCTCTGCCTCGGAGATGTTTGCAGGTACATTGCAAGATTATAACAGGTCTTTGGTTGTGGGAACTCCTACGTTTGGCAAAGCAACGGGACAAGGTGTGCTGCCTTTGGATACAACTATCTTAAAAGAAGAGGACGCTAAAGATATAAAAACAGATAGTTATCTGAAAATAACGGATATGAAACTATTCAGGGTAACAGGGAAAACGGCACAAGGTGTGGGTGTGGTACCAGATATTGTCTTGCCCGATGTGTTGAGTATTCGCGCAAAAAGAGAAGCTGATAATGAGCAGGCTTTAATTGTGAGGCCTATTGAGGCTAATAAATATTACCAACCTTTCCGTCCTATAAATCTTGAAAAACTAAGGCCTGTTGCTGATAGTGCCCTCAATACCTGGAAGGAGTTTGCAGCGATCAAAGAAGAAATGAAAGAAGCAACTATCAACAAGCAGAAAAAGGATAAGTCTTTACTCTTGGCCGATGTACTCTCGTTGAAATCTACTGACTTGGATGAAGATGATGACGATGTGGAGCTAGATGACGCAACTAAGGATACAACAACGCAAAAAGGGAGTACAAATAGTTTGTATACGGTTGTTAACCATGCTTATGAAGCAAAGCGTTTGCAGGCGGATAGCAGTCAGCAAGAGACAAATGATAACTGGAAAGGATTCTTGATACACGACCCCTACATCATGGTTACTTTTAAGTTGCTGGCAGTGATGAGCAGCAAATAAATTTTGCCATTAACTATTAATACTTATTTTGCTCTCCTAAAATAAAAATGAACTACTTATGATTAAAAAGAAAACCAGTATTCTAGCACTGATGCTAGCAGTATTTTGTCTTGTAAAAACAACAAAAGCCCAAACAGGTGATGACCCTGTTTCTTACATGAATAGTATTGAACATCTTCATGAGGACATGAACAGCAAAGACATGGTCTATCAGAGTGCTGCTGCCCACGGAAAAAGGTTGCGCAGGGTGGAGAAACTAAGAAAACAAGCAGTAGATGCAATAGATGTTGCAATGGAAAAGACAGCCGCTTTGCCTGCGTACAAAGGAGATAATTCATTGAGACAAAGCAGTATCGACTTCATTAATTTCTGTCATAAAATCTTTAATGATGACTATGCACACATCGTTGATCTGGAAGAAATATCAGAACAATCAGTAGACAAATTGCAGGCTTATCTGTTGCTTCAGGAAAAGACAGACCAGAAATTTGCCGAAGCAAATGCAACATGGCACAAAGCATATCATGATTTTGCAGCAAAAAACAATGTACACATCATCGACTCAAAGTCGGATAAAGACCTGAAAGTAGAAACAGCAAATAGGTTGAATAAGTATTTTAATGCACTGCATATCTTGTTCTTTAAATGTAACTGGGAAAACAATCAACTGGTAAAGTCGCTGGGTTCTAAGAACGTAAATGAAGTGGAGCAATGCCGCAATGCCTTGATAAAGTATGCCGATGATGGTTTGATTGGAGTTGATACTTTGAAAGCGTTTGATGGGGATGCTTCTATGGCGCAAACTTGTAAAGAATGCTTGAAAGGATATAAGAAACTAGCCGAAACAATCATACCAAAGATGACAGACTTTTATCTGAAGGAAGAAAACTTCAAGAACATCAAGAAGTCATTTGAAGCCAAGTCTTCATCAGACAGAACACGTCAGGATGTGGATGCTTACAACAAAGGAGTCAAGGATTTTAATAACGATGTGAATGTGTACAATCAGAACAACAATGAAATGAATAACTTGGGTGCACAGATACTAAACAACTGGAGCAGCACCGAGAAAACATTCATGGATAACAACATGCCTTACTTCAAAAAGTAATGTGTGTGTTATTGATGTTTGCATATAACTAGCTTATCTACGCATCATTTCTGCCGCCAAGGTTTGTGTCTTCACCATAGCTGTACGAAACCTTGATTTTAAACTTAAATGAATGCTGATTTTACTGAATTAAGTTGAAATTGATGTCATATTTTCATTTCAAGGCATTCTAAACTTGGTATTTCATATATTAACAAAGGGTCATTTCAGAAATAAAAACCTTTTTTTACAGCATAATTGGCTAAAAACTCTAACACGAAAAGTTTGGATCATTATTGTGTTTTATGCATTAAATATCTTTCGTACAGCTATGGTGTCTTCACTAACGTTTAATTATGGTTTGTGAAGAGACGGACTTTGGCGATAGTATTGGTAAAAATATCTTAGCGAATGAACGCGCGAAACTCGCGCACTAGCCCTTGTAGATTTTAGCGAGTTTGACGCTGACTAGCTGTGAATAGAAACCATCTTTTTAAAAGATTCTCAAGACTCAAACCAAAGTATAGTGTTACACTACAATGCTAATTTGGAATGGACTAAATCTGGGTTTCTATGTTGATGTACAATTGCCAATATCCTTAGTTGCTTTTGTAGTTCAAGCAGACGGTAAACAATATAGTAAGGGAATCGCTTCAATGATGCAATACGAGCATCTTCTTCTATAGTAGATGCATAGAAAGGATTGTTGGAGATATTGCGGAGAGTCTTGTCAAATTCAATCAGAAAAGAAAACCCCAAGCCATCTTTTTGTTCTTCATACCAAGAGAATATTTCGTCTAGATCGGTTTGGGCAGGTCTTGTTATCAAAGTTTTGTAACCCATTATATGGGGTATTTGTTGCGTAGAGTATCCCAATCTATTGCGCCATCCAGATTTGCTTTATCCATTGAAAGCCTTTGTTTTATAAATGCTTTGTGCGGTTCTGTAAGTAAATCTTTTTTCTTTGCTTCTTCTATGCTGTCCCACAAATCACCTACAAGTGCAATCTTTTCTTCGGTGGGTAATTGTAGTAGTAATTCTTTATTGTATTGCATATTTTTTTATTAGTTCGTAAAGTTAGCCAATTGTATTGGAAAGTAATCGTATTTACATGGAAGTACAGAAATCCCCCCTCCGCTAAAGTTATTGTTCCCTTTCTATTTGCTTGGTTCTATATGAATCAAAACGTGCCCCAATTGTGGTATTTCTCTGCGCAAGGTATCCTTGAGGTCATGGGCGATATCGTGTCCTTGTTTTACTGTGATGTCTGCTAGAACGGTAGCGTGTAAGTCAACCTGGTATAACATTCCAGATTTTCTTACAAAGCATTTTTCCGTACCAACTATACCGTCAACTGTCAGGGATACTTTTCTGATGTCTGCAACAAGGTCATCATAAAGATGCTCATCCATTATTTCACCCAATGCGGGTCTGAAAATGTGGTAGCAATTGTATAGTATAAACCCCGATGCAAACAACGCTGCCCAATCGTCTGCCGCTTCATAGCCTTTGCCCATATATAAAGCTATTGAAATGCCAATGAATGCAGCAACAGAAGTAGTTGCATCGCTTCTATGGTGCCATGCATCAGCTTTAAGTGATGAACTATTTGCTTCTTTAGCCTTCTTCATCACCAAGCGGTATGAATATTCTTTCCAGATTATCAATGGGGCTAGCACAAATAATGTCCATGATGCTGGCAATAGATGCGGCGTTCTGATGTTTATAATGCTTTCGTGTGCTATGATTATTGCTGAGGTGATTAAAAAAGCAACTACCAGAAAGGTTATTAAAGGCTCTGCTCGTCCGTGACCGTAGGGATGGTTTCTATCTGCTGGTTTATTAGAATATTTTATTCCAAATAATACAAGAAGGGAAGAAAAGATATCTGTTGTAGATTCTATAGCGTCCGCAATAAGTGCATACGAGTTGCCGAATATTCCTGCAAGCACTTTTATAATTGCCAGACATATATTGCCCACTATGCTAAAATAGGTGGCCTTTATTGCTGTTTCTTCGTTTGTTGCCATTGTTTGTTGCGGTATTTCAGTAGAGACAAGGCATTGCCTTGTCTCTACCATCCTTATTTTAAAGTCATCTGTGCAAAGTGAGGATGTTCGGGGTTTACAATCAGCTCGCGCCTGTAAGGATGCACCATTACATCCATATCTTCTAGTGGTATTGCACCCAATAATAGTTCGTTATCTCCTGGTAGTACCATGGCGTCTACTACACATCTTCTGTTTTCGAATCGTACTTCAATAGGGCCAACCACATCATATTCCACAACTCTGCCATCAGCCAATTGCCCTTTACGTTTCTCTATTATGTCTAGTTGTAGTTGTTCTTGTACGGTTTCATTAATGCACATGTAGACGCTTCTTGTATCAACAAGCATATTCACTTTCATGCGCTTCACTTCGTCTTCGCCAATCTTGTAACGCCGCATCAATCCTAAGTCGATTGCGTTTATCAATTCTATATCTGCGTAAACAAGTCCCATCTTTTAATTTCCGTAAAGGTACTGCTTTACTAGAGTAGGTTATAAAGTGTTTTTATCTAAGCATATTCTAGTTATAAACTGGTTTGACTGGGACATACAAGTCTTCTGCAGGATGATTTATGCGAGTAGTGATTTTGACCCGGAATAGCTGAGAATTTGCCGTCAGGTTAATTGAAATAATATTTTTAGTTTGGCATTTAATTCTGTTAGTTCATTCGAAATCAACTGTCCCAAAAGTCCTTTTGCCAATGTTTTATCTAATGTTGCAATTTTACTCGTCCTTATTAAGGATTGCTTTCTAAGGCTATTAAATGAAGTTGGAATGAGTTGTACGTCGGTAGGTTCTTGCCATTGTAACTGTGTTGTTATAAAACAAACAGTGAGGTCTAGTGTGGTTTCGGCAAGTATAACTGCTGGTCTTAATTTATTACCACTTAGGTCTGTAAATGGAAATGTAATAAGTACAATGTCTCCTTTAGCCATTGTAAACTTGTTTTAAGTCAGCAATTGAATATATTTCTTCCTCATTATTTAAGAAGTCAAAAGCCTTACTTTCGGATGTCAATTTTTGAATTCCATTTGTCAATTCATTTTCTTCATAACGTTTAAAAACAAAGTCTGCAAAGTCTGAAATTTCCTCAGCTTTATCTTCTGGAAGTTGATTAATTACTTTAAGTGTCCGTTCTATTATAATTTGTCTTGTCATTTTGCTAAAATTAATATTCAAATATAGCGCGTTTAATCTAATAATAAAGTTTCAACTGGTATTTCGTACAACGACTGGTATTACTAATGTGGTAGGCAAAATTGGTACAGTTACAGACGGCTAAAGCTTTTTGAAGTTATAAAAAACTGGTTTGACTTGTACGAGCGAATGAACGCGCGAAACGCACGCACCAGCCCTTGTAGATTGTAGCGAGTTTGCCGCGGACTAGCTAGGAAAACAGGTGTAGTTAGTTTTTATCTTCATTTAACACTTCTTCAATTTTGTTATATATCTCTAATAACTTTTCAAAGTTTGAATTCCTTTTATGGAAAATAAAGGAAGTGTATAATTTATGGACTTTAGAACCTGAAATGACAACTTCTATAATTTTATCCATTTTAATAATATCTGCTCTTAAATCAGATTTCTTATACCACCTTTCAAATACAAGATATCTAACTTTTGCTTTACTATCCAAGTCGTCGCAGATGTAAATTAGAGCGTTTTCTATCTTTTTAAAAAAGCGGTCGATGATATTTTCAATAGTTTTAGAAACCTTTATGTCAAGTGGTTCAGGTTCATCGTTTGCTTTTTCTATTATAATTTGAAATACGTTTGTTATATCCTCTCCAGATATAGTCGAAAATGTTTCATCTACCACAAACGCCACCCTGTAGAGTATACTGTTTTTTGTAGTAAAGTTGTAGGTATTTGTTATGTTGTCAAAAACATAATTATAATGGTTTTGCAAATTTAATTCCTTTTTTAGACAGGGCGTCTAGTGAGGTCTTACCCTTAATATAAGAAAGTACAGACTCTTTGTCTGCAAGCATTTTCGCTACAGATTTAAGCACTATTTCTTTCTTAATTTCTTTCTTTTTCATTTGTACAAATGTAGTAACAAGTTTTATTGTTCTTGGTATATTGTTTTAGTTTTTTAAAAATGGGTTCTCGTATGCTAAATAAGATAAATAGGAAAGGAAATTTCAACCATTTACTTCGCTAAGTTCATAGAACAACAACACTTTAACTAGCGGTTAATGAACGCGCGAAACGCACGCACCAGCCCTTGTAGATTTTAGCGAGTTTGACGCGGACTAGCTAGGAAACGCGCGTACTAGCCCTTGTAGATTGTAGCGAGTTTGACGCGGACTAGCTGAGCTAGGCTAAAGAAATAATAAAATATCCTCTATTTCATAGTCGTCCACATCCTTTTCAATTATTGTAATTTTCTTGCCGACCAATTTGTTTTTCACTCCCAAAATTCTTTGTGGACTAATTCTTTCCAATTTATAATGGTTTAAAATTATGTCTCTTATATCGATTTCAATAGGTATATTGTCAAGGTCATAAACAATTACTTTTACATATATTACAGGGTAAGTGTTATCAGATGCCAAGTATGTACCGTTTGAACCTCGAAAGGTTTTATCATATAAAGGCTGTTTATCTTTTCTTATTCCACTTACAATTCGCCTAAAACCTCCTTTAGCTTTGTAAACATCTACTATTCTTCCTTTATACTTTTTCATTATGCGCTACTTTTCTATTATTCTTCTTTAAACTCACGACCAGCCCTATCAATAAAAAATCGACTATCTGAGCCTTCTTTTGAAACTATTATCAGCCCATTTCTACACTCTGGGTTATTACTTAAGTCAATTTGATATTTAGGATATATATACTCATCTCCATGTTCATTTACAAATCCCCACCTATCATTTAATAATACAGCAGTTATACCCTCACCAAGGTATCTATACCCATCATATTTAGGATAAATTTTATAATTCCCGCTTTTATCAATTAACCCCCATTTGCCGTTCTCTTTAACAAATCCAAACCCGACACCATTGAAAAAAGAGTAACCAGTTGTTTCTGAAATTCGACTTCCGTAGCTTTGACCATAATATTTTAACGGAATTATTATGTTACCCTTATTGTCAATAACACCCCATTTATTTTCTGATTCAACAAAAGATACCCCATTCCTAAATCCTAATATTTCATCATAAATTAGGTCTACGATTATTTTTCCTGTTTTGTCAATAACTCCACATTTACTATTGTTTGTAACAACTGACAGACCTTCATAAAAATTGTCTATATCATTATATTTTGGGGTTACAATAATATCCCCATTAATATTTATCAATCCCTCTTTTGTCCTGTGTTGACTATCATTGTCAATACTATTATATACTCTTATTAAATCTTCATCAGCAAATTGTGCGTAATCATATCTTTTATCAAAAACTACTTGCCCGCTTTTAGTGAATAATGACCACTTTTTATTACTCCCCTCTTCAAATGAAAGAGATAATTTTTTATCAAAATCAGTGGGTTCTTGTTTGTTTGTTATTATCGTTTTACCTGTTGTATCTATTAAATCCCATCCGTTTGAATTATTTGAAACCCAAGCTACCCCATTATTAAATGTTCTTGTATAATTGTAGTTTATAGGAATTACTAGATTTCCATTATTATTAATAAACCCCCATTTGTTATCTTTTTTTACAGCAGCCATACCTCCTTTAAAATCCTCTACATCATCGTATTCTATAGGAACTGTTAATTTGCCTTTTTTATCAATAAACCCATATCTATTGTCTTTTTCTATCTTTGTTAATCCTTCAGAAAAAGATGAAATACCATCGTATTCAACATCGGAAATTATGTTCAT
>CANGFK010000066.1 GCA_947452925.1 Chitinophagaceae bacterium
GGCTCTTTGAATGTTACAGCTGGTACCTTAGCTACAGGAGGATTGATTACTTTGAAATCTACCTCAATCACTAACAGTGCAGTTGTAGGCCAAGTAGGTGGTACCATTTCAGGAAATGTAATTGTTGAGCGTTTTATTCCTAAAGGTTTCCGTGGTTATCGTGATATGGCTCCTCAAGTATATGGTGCAGGTACTATCAATGCGAACTGGCAAGAAGGTGCTACCTCCTCAAATACGAATCCAAAACCTGGTTATGGTATCTTTATTTCTGGGCCTACAGCTTATGCTGGTGGAACTTTGAATGATATAGACGGTAGTGGCTTTGATAAAACGGCTACTACGTCTTACAGTACACAAGATTACACTTTTGTGGGTGGTAATTGGGTTCCATTTGCAGGTACAAGCACTTCTCTAGATCCATTTACAGGTTACAGGTTATTGATTCGTGGTGATAGAACAGCAAACTTGTATACAACTCCAGTTATTAATACACAAGCAGGATTGTCTATGTTCAATGCGACTACGCTTCGTGCAACAGGTAAACTGGTAACAGGAACTGTTACATACAGTGCTTCAGGTGTTACTGGCACAGCAAATGGTAGTCCCGTTACTTCTACCAACGCTTTAAATACTACACCAGGTGGCTTTAGCTTAGTTGCTAATCCTTATGTATGTCCTGTATTGTGGGGTACTGGAACAGGAACCAACAGCACCACTACCACAGTTTATGGTGCTTCTAAGTTAGCTTCTTCAGACGGTATCAACGGTAGCTACTGGTATCTTGACCCAACGTCAGCTGCAACAGGTAAATTCATTGCTTTCAATGCATTAACAGGTTCTGCTGTGAGTGGGTATACCTCTACCTCAACAGTAACTTCTACGGGTTACATTCAACCTGGTCAAGCCGTATTTGTACAGTCTATTACTTCAACTCCTCAGGTTGTATTCTTGGAAACTGCTAAAGCAGTAAATTCTACTAAAGCATCCGTCTTCGGTGCTAGCCAACTGAGCAAGATCTATGTGAGCCTGATGAAACAATCTGCAACAACAAAGACTTTTGATAAAGTTGATGGAGCGGCAGTTGCTTTCAGAGGAGACTTTGGTAACAAGGCTTACGGTCCACAAGATGCCATCAAGTTCGGCGGTGCAAATGACAACCTAGCTATCAGCGATAAAGGCAAAAGTTTGAGTATTGATGGTCGTTTACCTGCAACTGCAAGTGATGCTATATCATTAGCTATCACTAAGCCAACAGCAACTGCTTATCAGTTGAGTGTTGATGCTAGTAACTATATCAGCAATGGCTTCGAACCAATGTTGTATGATGCCTTCAAGAACACCACTAAGGCATTAGGTGCAGGTGCTACAACAGTAGACTTTACTGTAGATGCAAACAATGCAGCTAGCTTTAATAACAGGTTCACTATCTTGTTTACGCCAAGTGCATTGCCTGTAAACAGTATTGCTGCGAGTGCAAGCCTGAGCAACAAGATAGCAACTATCTCTTGGAAGACAGTTGGTGAAAAGAATGTGGTTCGTTATGAAGTGGAGAAATCAGCAGATGCGAAACTATTCACGACTATTGGTCAATCAACTGCTAAGAATACATCAACTGCTTCTTATACTACAACAGATAACAGTGTAACTGCTACTACTTACTACCGCATCAAGGCAGTGAGCAATACAGGTGCAGCTAGCTATAGTAACGTAGTGAAGATTGCAAACAGCTTTACTACAACCTACAACTTGTATCCAAACCCAATGAAGGGCAAGACCTTGAATGTTGAGTTGGGTAATGTAGTTGCAGGTAAATACACAGTAAGTATCTACAACGCATTGGGTCAGAAGGTGAGTGAGCAAACTATCAGCCATACAGGTGGTAGTGCAACACACGCCATCAGCATCAACAATGGATTGGCAGCAGGTGCTTACAACGTTGCTATCAGTGAAGCGGGAAGCAAACAATTGGTTCACAAATCAACCTTATCAGTTCAACCCTAAATAGTAGAGTAAGTGCTTCTTTTATTAGAAGCACTTACTTATTTTAAAAAACATTTGTTCAAAACAAAATTTAGCTTTATGCAAAAAGTAATAAAAGGTATCAAACTGTTGGGACTAGCTTTATTGGTCGGCGTTTTGTTGACGGCGATAAGTGTAAATGCACAGAGTCCTGCTGATGATCCTGGTATTGGTGGACCAGGTAGTCCTAGTGTGGGCGTTGGTGGTGATGGTAGCCCGGTGGTTCCATTTGATGGTGGAATGAGTTTGATATTTGCGGCTTCTGGTATTGCGTATGCTTCTAAGAAGGTGCGTGGTATGAAGGTAGCAAGCCTATAGCGTAGTATAAGGTTAACCAAATAAATGATAAAAGCCTGTTGATTTATTTCAACAGGCTTTTACGTTTGTGGCTATATAACAATTAGAATATTCGGTTAGATTTCTCGTACCTCGAAATGACGGTTCACGAGTTTTGAAGGTGATTATATCTCAAAAATGAGTTATCGAAGAGTTCTAATCTTATTTAGCATCTCCGGTCACTTGTTTGTCCGTTCTTTTTGAACCTGCATATAATTGATATTCCAATAAGCGGCAGTCAATAGTCGCATTAAAGAACTCAATTTTTCGACTTGTTTGAAGTCTGATTCGTTTGGCTAGTGCTAAGTTTCCTGTGAAGATGTAACCAGTATATCCTTTACATTTGTTTTTCATGAAGTCGCCAATTCGTGTATAAACAGCTTCTAATTCTGCTTCTACTCCCAACCGTTCTCCATATTCGGGATTCAACATGATCACACCATTTGCGTCTTGTGGAATGTTGGTACGCTCAAAATCACAAACTGCAAAGTCTATCAGGTGGGCAACGCCTGCTGCTTCTGCATTAATTTTGGAAGTTGAAATGGCAGCACTACTAACGTCGGTAGCGATTATCTTAAGTCCTGCTACCTGCTTTATTTTTTCATCCAATAGCTTTCTTTCCTTCAAATACATAGCAGGTTCGTAACCGAGTAAATGCATAAAAGCATAACTGGAGCGTAGTAAACCCGGTGTTCTGTTGGTAGCTATCAAGGCTGCTTCTATTGCCAAGGTACCGGAGCCACACATGGGGTTGATGAATGGTGCTGCTTTATCCCACTTAGTTGATAGTATGGTTGCTGCTGCCAATGCTTCCAGCATAGGCGCCTTTCCGGGCATCTTGCGATAGCCATGTTTGGTTAATGTTTCGCCGGAGGTATCTATAAATATTTCGGCTTCATCATATTTCCAGAAGAGGTTAAAAACTACGCCTCTCAACTCAGATCCGGTGGATGGACGCAGATTGGACTTGTCGCGCATATAATCTACAATGGCATCTTTTACCCTCAAATTGGCAAACATATTATTGGTGATAGAAGAGTGCGATACGCTACTTGTTACCGAAAAATAACCATCGGGGCTCATCAGTTTATCCCAGGAGATGGAGGATAACTCGTTATACAAATCATCGGGACTATTGCAAGTGAATTTTTTGAGGGAGTACATTACCTGACTAGCGCAGCGTAAATTGAGGTTGAGGCGGATGCAATCTTGTATGGTGCCTAGCAGCATTACAGAGGTTTGTCCGGTTTGTTCTATTTCGTATCCCAATGCTATCACTTCCGATTCCAGAGCTGGCGCAAGCCACTTGTGACAAGTGATGACGATGCGACTTTTTGTAGTAAATATTTGCATAAGCCACAAACATAGGCTTTGCAGTAGAAATATTAGTGATTTGCAATGTATACTGAATTAAAATTCCCCTTCGGGGTATATACTCTTGGCCATAGAAGCACTGAAAAAGAAAAGAGAGAAAATATATGCATGCTTCTTTTCTATGTATTTTCTGTGACTCAGTGGCAATATTTCTTATTTAGCATAGAATGAGGTGAAGCCATTGCTTACGTTTTTCATTGTAAATCAGTAGCTTAAAATCAAATAATCATTTGGCATAAATCCCTACATTTACAACCTGTTAAAAACAAATTTCTCTACAGCTAATAACTTTTTTATGGAAATAATTCACGTAAGTGCCGAGTGTTATCCAGTTGCAAAAGCGGGTGGACTAGGGGATGTGGTTGGTGCATTGCCAAAGTATCAGTGTAAGGCTGGTCATTTTGCAAAAGTGGTGATGCCAATGTATCGTACCAAATTTCTGTATACCAATGAGTGGGTGGTGGACTATAAAGGAAGTGCTTATCTGGGTGAATATTATTTTGAATTTACCATTATAAAAGAGAAAACCAATAAACTAGGCTTTGATTTATACCTTGTAGATATCAATGGGTTGCTGGACAGGGAAACAATTTATGGGTATAATGATGATCCACAAAGATTTATCGCTTTTCAGATTGCAGTGTTGACTTGGTTGAACTCCTGGCAGCACAATCCGGATGTGATTCATGTTCATGATTATCATGCAGGCTTTATTCCATTCATGGTAAAGAACTGTTTCATCTTTAGAAAACTGGCTTTGGTAAAGACGGTACTTACCATTCATAATGCACAATATCAAGGCAATATTGGGTGGGATAAATACCATTGGCTTCCAGCGTATGACAGCTTTAAATGGGGTGATCTGGATTGGAATAATAACATCAATCCATTGGCAAGTGCCATCAAATGTGCCTGGAAAGTGACTACGGTGAGTCAGAGTTATATGAATGAATTGCGCTACAGGAGTAATGGACTGGAAGCATTGTTTGAGTATGAAAAAGGCAAATGTGTAGGTATATTGAATGGGATTGACAATGAAGTCTGGAATCCAGAGACGGATAGTTACCTCACCAATAACTTTTCTGTGAAGGGAGTGACGGCAGGTAAGAAAAAGAATAAGAAGAAAATTTGTGAGGAATATGGATTGGATGAGACGTTGCCCTTATTTGTGTTTATAGGAAGGTTGGTAGGAGAGAAGGCGGCAGATATATTGCCGGGAGCGTTTAAGAATGTGTTGTATCATCAGGCGGGGAAGGCTAGTTTTATGATACTGGGAAGTGGGGACAAATATGTGGAGTCGCAATTGTTTAATATCACGGCACAATATCCTGGCTACTACAACACTTATATTGGATATGATGAAGCATTGAGTCATAGATTGTATGCTGCGGCAGACTTTTTATTGATGCCGAGTAGGGTAGAACCATGTGGGTTGAATCAGATGTATGCCATGCGCTATGGAACGGTTCCGATGGTTCGCAGAACTGGCGGATTAATAGATACAGTAACAGATATGGGGGATTGGGAAGGATTTGGGATATTATTTAATCATGCCTCTGTGGATGATATTGCGCACGCCATGTACAGGGCAATTGAAGTTTATAAAGACAAAGCCCAGATGGAAAGAATGCGGAAACACATGATGCAGATAGACCACAGCTGGGAAAGTGTGGTGGAAGCCTATACAAGGGTGTATTAAACTACTATTTCTTTTAGAAGTATTACTTCTGAGGTAATATCCTGTAACAAATGCTGGATTACTTCTTTATTGGTTGTCGTTTCTTGTTCCAGACTGCTAGACAAATACGCTAGCCTGTTGAAAGAGGATGAAAGAGATATCCCTTTTATCTTATGCGCAACAATCCGTAGTTGTACTAAGTCTTCGCTAACAATACACTTTTCAAGTTCAATGACCGAGTTGGAGATTTCACCAAAGAGTGTTTTCTTTATTAGTGTTATAAACTGTTGATACAGCGTGTCGTTGTTGCCTATACGATTTTTTAGTTTTTCACTGTCAAAGTGTACTTCGGGGTTTAGATTGCTATTCATATTCTATAAAGGGGCTTTTTAATTATTGAATCAATCGTATTAGGAAGGTACAAATGCTTTGTAGAGAATGCATTTTCCGCTAGACTCAATGGTATACTCCTCGCCGGGAAAGAGTGCTACTGCTTCTCCTTGTTTTATAACCAAGTTCCTGCTGCCGTTTAATACGGCACCGCCCTCTATGGCAATTATTATTTCTAGTGAATACGCTTGTGATTGGTGTTTGTTTCCATCCAAACTTATCTTTTTAATGCCAAAGTCGGGGACTGGGCATGGGTAGTGCAATTCGTTGTTGCCTACATCTGTTCCAGACATTACGTTTGGAATCACTGGTTCAAACAGGGTATGTTTCATCAGTTCAGGAACATCAATGTGCTTCGGGGTAAGTCCACCACGCAAAACGTTATCACTATTAGCCATCAACTCAACATTCTGTCCTTCCAGATAGGCGTGAGGAATTCCGGCTCCTTGAAAAACTGCTTCGCCTGCATTTGCCTTCACTATATTAAAGAAGTAAATAGAGAAAATACCTCTGTCTATATTCTTGATTTCCTGTCCATCTTCAAACAATTTACAAACCCACCAGCCTGCATCTGCTTTAGTAAGTTCATTGTTAGACTTTCTTCTTAGCTCTCTTTCAACAAGAGAATGAAGGAGGGTATCTATGTTTGACTGAGACATTTCCATCACAAACTGATATAAACCTTTGTAACCTTGTTGTCTGAATAAGCCAATTAAGACATTAAATTCTTTGATGTCTTCAAGTGTTTTCTCAAGTGCGGCTTCCGACTTGAAGCCGTGCAATAGCCAGAATTCACTGAGTGCTACCATTACTTCTGGCTTATGATTTCTGTCCTTGTAATTTCTGTTGGGGGCAGTAATAGGAATGCCGGCAGCTTCTTCTAGGTCGAAACCTTTCTCTGCTTCCTTTTTGGTAGGATGTACTTGTATGGAAAGCATCTCTTTTACATCCAATATCTTGAACAGGTAAGGCAATTCGCCAAAGCGATCAAATACTTGCTTATTTATTGTTTCAGCGGGGTTATTAGTGATATATTCGTTTAATGAGACACTATTTTCTCCATCACTTATTATTGATGAGGCAGATGGATGAGCCCCCATCCAATATTCTGCACAAGGTTTGTGAGCGGAATTTTCAAAACCAAGTAAATTTTGAAGATAATCGAATCCACCCCAAGCATAATGCTGTACTTTTCCCTTCAAATTAAATGCCTTTCCTACTAGAGCCATATTTTGTAAATTAGAAATTCGAATATACGTGAAGAATAAAGAAGTTGGAGACAAAGGAGAAACAATTGCAGCAAACTTTCTTCAAAAAAGGGGATTTAACATTATTGAAAGAAACTGGAGGAGTAAACATCTGGAAATAGATATTATTGCGAGTATTGACAATAAGCTACACTTTGTGGAGGTAAAGACCAGGACGAACAGGAAATATGGTCAGCCAGAGGAAAGTATAAGTAAAGCAAAGATGAATCACCTTAAAGTTGGCGCAGAAGCCTATCTGTACCTCAATCCACAATGGGAATTGATTCAATTTGATGTAATTGCAATAATGCTTGTTAAGGAAGATGTAGATATTTTTCTAATTGAGGATGTCTTCTTCTAAATCAGGTTTGTTGGAGAGGCGTTTCTTTTTAGCCATCAGCTCAAGGTATTGTTGTTCATTGGTTTCCCAACGGTAGTTGTGGTATAGCCAAGCCATGAAAATTGCAATACCAATTAATGCAATTGTGAAGACAGTAAAGCTAAGTTTGCTGTTTGCTTCCATATTGGCTCTCTTGTACCATCCAGTTGCCAATAGCACCAAAATTGCCACGCTGATTGCAAGCCCTCTAGATAATCCTTTTAAGTATTGTTTGAAACTTTTCTGTTCTGTTAGACGATTCTCTTGCCAGTATTTTAAAAAAGTTTCTTCTTGTTCAGTGAGCATTTGGCAAAACTAAAGGTTTAATTGTTTTTTTGAGCTAAGGCAAATTTTAGGAAATCTAGCCGAGTCATTAATCGTGATTAATTTTCTAATACATTCGCAGGATAATTGCAAGTAATGGATAGTGCAAAGACGTTGTTGTTTTTTTTGTATTGGGCTGTTTTGATAACAGGAGGAATTCTCATTTTTGAGGAATGTTTTTTTGCTGCCTCAATAATCCGCGCTTTGCTTATGCCTGTTTTAAGTGTATATCTCTATTTTAGCCTTAAACCTACTCACTCCAAAGTCTTAAAATTGTATTTTGCCGTAGCCATTCTTTTGCTGTGGTTGTCGGATATTGCCAGGGTATTTATTATACCTGATATCAGGAATGGTGTGGAGAAGGATAATCCCCTTTTGTTCTTTTTGATTGCAACTACTATTTCTAATCTGTTTTTTATTCTTGGGTTTAACAAAATAAGAAAGGTTGTGCTTTCAAAGGCTGTTTTTCCGTCTTTTGCTTTTTCTATAGGATGCGGACTGATTTATTTTGTTTTTTTTCAGTTTATAAGTAAAGATTATTTACAAGCCTTTAAAACTCCATTCATTATATATATATTCAGCTATATAATGTTGATAGGATTTGCAGGTAATGTCTTGGATAGTAACACTAAGAAAAGACTCAGTGTGAAATACTTTTTACCAGCAGCATTTCTAGCATTTTTATCTGCTTTATTATTTGTTTTTAATCGGTATAAACTGTTTGCCCCCAGATTTGATTTGGTAGTAACATTAGCGTATGGTTATGCTCAGTTACTAAATATCAATGGGTTCAGAAAGACCTCTCGTTAACATAAGCCTTATTATACTACCCAATCAACAATCTCATTGGCCCATTCTTTTCTGTAGGGGGTTGCAATGCGGATATAATTATCTGTGTAGCCCTCCATCATCCCATCCTTGTTGAATATTTCAAACAATACTTTTCGCTCATTTCCGCTATGCTGCTGTGTAAAGTATTGCAGCTTCATGAAACTGAGATTTCTAAGGGTTTTGTTGCGTTCATTTCTAGTATGTACTGGGACTATTGGTTTTAAATTGAGCGCATCGGTACCAGGTCTTTCTGAGTAGGTAAATACGTGAAGGTAGGAGATGTCAAGACTGTGCAAGAAATCAAAAGTTTCTTTAAACAGCTCATCAGTTTCACCAGGAAATCCTACAATTACGTCTACCCCAATACTGCAATGGGGCATAAATTTCTTTATCAAAGCTACTCTTTCTGCATATAGTTCTCTTTTGTATCTGCGCCGCATCATGCCAAGTATTGTATTGCTTCCGCTCTGTAGCGGTATATGAAAGTGAGGCATTATTTTCTTGCTATTGGCAACAAATTCTATTATCTCATTTGTCAGTAAGTTGGGCTCTATTGATGAAATTCTGTATCGCTCTATTCCTTCAACGTCGTCAAGTTCTTTGAGTAGCGTCAAGAAGTCTTCACTGTTTTTTTTATTACCGTCAGGACCTTTCCCAAAGTCACCGAGATTTACTCCGGTTAGAACAATTTCTTTAACAGTAGTCCTAGCAAGTTCCGTTACATTATTCACCACATTTTCAATACTGTCACTCCTGCTTTTGCCTCTTGCTTTAGGGATTGTACAGAATGAGCAGGTGTAATCACATCCATCTTGAACTTTTAAGAAGGTTCTTGTCCGGTCATTTGCAGAGTAGGAGGCATTGAAGCCGGTTACATCTTCAATTTCACAGCTACAAATTTTGGCACTATCACCTTTAGATAGTTCTGCAATGTGTTGTACGATGTTGAATTTCTCTGCAGCACCAAGTACTAGGTCAACGCCAGGTATTGAAGCTATCTCTTCTGGCTTCAATTGAGCATAGCAACCAGTAATAACCACTAAACTTTCTGGGGACTTCCTTTGGATTCTTCTTACAAGATGTCTGCATTCTTTGTCGGCATTGTCAGTAACAGAACAAGTGTTGATAACATATATATCGGCAGCATCTTCAAAATCTCTTTTCTCAAACCCTTCTTTTTCCAATAATCTAGATAGGGTAGACGTCTCTGAGAAATTTAGTTTACAGCCGAGTGTATGAAATGCTACCGAGCGTTGTTTTTGCATTGGGCAAAAATAACAATCAATTACTAAAAAGGTATTTCTAATTAGTAATTGATTGTTTAATAATAAATGATGAAAGTTTAAGGGAAAGGTAATTTACAATTTAAAGCCTAACCCTATTCTTGCATTGGTAGAACCGCCAGAACCTAATTCGATGAAAGCACTCATTTTTCTGGAGAAATAATATTTACCTCCTGCATACAATCCCAGATACAGACCACTGTTATAGTTGTGGCCTAAATCTTGACCTGTGTAAGTGTCACTCCAGGAGAAACTTCTGTAGCCTAGTGCTGCACCACCATAAAAATCTACATTGTTTGTGTTGAGTTGTAGTAATCGGTTGAAGTGATATGAGAGCCTACCACCTAGATACAAAGCAGAAAATCTGCTTGAATACCCTCCACCCACATAGTTTCGGGATAGGTAGTCGAAACTCGCTCCCGCACTTAAATCTTGCGCCACACCCACTTCGAATGAAGCACCTACTGGTGTGCCCCCATCGTAATAGGAGTTTAGTCCTAAACCAATGTTCAATAACTTGTCATTTCTGTTAAATGCATTTTGTGCTTTACTTACTGTAACTACTGTTAATGTTACTAGCATTAAGAGAATTGTCTTTTTCATAGATAAATATTTAATTGTTAACGGATGAGATGCGAACTAATATTTTATAGTTCTGGAAGTATAGGCAAAAAGAAAGCCAAGAACAAGAAAGTTCGAAATGACTTCCTTATTCTTGGCTAAAAAGCTTGAAAAAGCTTAACTATTATTTTTTCAATCCAATTTCTCTTAGTCTTTCATCCAGATATTCTCCTGCAGTCACATCAGGATAAGCCTTTGGATGCGAATCATCTATACAGTCTTCCAAGCAAGCCAAACTCATTTCGCTCTTGGGATGTAAAAAGAAAGGCATAGAGAAGCGTGGGGTACCCCATTTTGCTTGAGGCGGATTAACGACTCTATGTGTACTACTTCTTAGTTTATTATTAGTAAGACGTTGCAGCATATCTCCAACATTTACTACAATCTGTTCTGGAAGGGCTGTGACGGCAACCCATTCTCCCTTTTTGCTCAGAATCTCTAAGCCATCAGCTGAGGCTCCAACCAACAATGTAATCAGGTTGATGTCTTCATGCTGCTCGGCACGCATCGCATTTTTAGGTGCTTGGGTGATGGGGGGATAGTGAATGCAACGCAGAATTGAGTTTCCTTTTTCTATGTGCGTATCAAAGTAATACTCATCTAAGCCTAGATATAGTGCAATAGCCTGTAGAAGTGCCTTGCCAGTTTTTTCGTAAGAACGATAAGCTTCTTCCAAGGTTGGATTAAACTTGGGTATCTGGTTTACTTGAACATTGTCTGGATAAATTGCCTTCATTGGGTCATTGGCATCAACCATCTGACCAAATTGAAAGAACTCCTTCAAGTCTGGCGCATCACTGCCTTTGGCGTGTTCAGTACCAAAACTAGTGTACCCACGCTGACCCGCCAATTCGGGAATGAGGTATTTTTTCTTATCTTCTGTTGATAAAGAAAAGAACTCCTGCAC